>NZ_LSGP01000024.1 GCF_001611555.1 Anaerosporomusa subterranea | reverse complement strand
AGCAGCTTTGGCTTCCGTAAGGTTGCCATCAGCAAGGTAATCGCCTGCCGCTGTCCGCCTGATAAGGTCCCCATCCGACTTTTCAGCCGATCCTCTAAACCAAGATTTAAATTAGCAAGTTTTTCTTTGAATTCGGCAAATTCATCCTCACGAAAGCCCCAGCTTAAACCAAGCTTTTGGCCCCGCCTGGCGGCAATAGCCAAGTTTTCTTCTACCATCATACCCGCAGCCGTACCCAGCATTGGGTCCTGAAATACTCTACCTATATAAGCGGCCCGTTTATGCTCAGCCATACTGGTTACATCAATATCATCAATATGAATTTCCCCGCTGTCTACTTTAAATACACCGGCAATGGAGTTCAAGAGAGTACTCTTCCCTGCCCCGTTACCGCCGATTAC
>NZ_LSGP01000023.1 GCF_001611555.1 Anaerosporomusa subterranea | reverse complement strand
TAATCGGTCGAGGACTTGACCTGAAGCAGAGAACCAGGTTTTTAGGAGCGTAAGCGACGCGAAAACCTGAGTGAATCGCTTCGTTCTGAGTGGAACGAAGAACTTCCTAATTGTAAGCTCATTTGATCTTCTGTGACAGTTTTGAGGCGAGCAGAGAACCAGGTTTTAAGAAGCGCAAGCGACGTGAAAACCTGTGTGAATCGCTCGGTTCCAAGCGTAAGCGCGGAACTTCCTTAAACAGATCCTGTGACGATAGCTGTGTGGTTCCACCCGTTCCCATTCCGAACACGGCAGTTAAGCACACATACGCCGAAAGTACTTGGCTGGTGACGGCCTGGGAGGATAGGTAGTCGCAGGTTCATATTCCTCGATAGCTCAATTGGTAGAGCACGCGGCTGTTAACCGCGGGGTTGTAGGTTCGAGTCCTACTCGAGGAGCCAAAAATCAAGCGCCTGCTGATGCAGGCGCTTTTTTCTTAAACCTCTAGAAAGTATAACAATAGAGGTACGTTAGCGCGAAGTCCGGTTAAAGTGCGCGCAAGCGTCGCAAAGAAAACACTATATTATATAAATATATTTGTGATCTTCGATTCTTAGCGCGCTTTGTGCTTATGTTTTCCGTTCCAAAACCTATCATCGTTTTTCTCAAATAATATAAAAGAAGCCTGCCGGAAAACCGGCAGGTAGGAATAACTAGTCAACTTTTTTGAATGCCATCGCTTTTGCGCCACATATGGGGCATTTTTCAGGAGCGCTACCCTCATGGATATGACCGCAAATGGTGCATAGGTAAAGGTCAGTCTCAGTGAGATTGTTCATATTATCATAGTATTTCTGATACAGATCAGCGTGGACTTTCTCAGCGCCATTCGCCAGTTCAAAGGTACGAATAGCGGCTGCATTGTTTTCAGCCTTGGCTTCGGTAATGAACGGTGGATACATCTCTTTATATTCATAGGTCTCACCAGCGACCGCAGTTTTAAGATTCTCCTGAGTTGACTTGATGGCGCCCATAGCTTTCAAATGAGCGTGTGCATGAATCGTTTCAGCTTCAGCCGCGGCGCGGAATAATTTCGCCACTTGTTTGTGCCCTTCGGCATCAGCTTGCTTGGCAAAAGCTAGATATTTGCGATTAGCCTGGGATTCGCCAGCAAATGCGGCGGCAAGGTTTTTATCAGTATTCGTCATCAAAATCCCTCCATTGATATATTTATTATCCATTAACTATTATTATCGATTATGTGAAAAAAGTCAAGAGCAACAGTAAAATTTAAAGCAAAAAGCAGCGTATTCTTCAAAAGAATACGCTGCTTTTTAAACAAAGTGTAAAGCTATTTTTTCTTTTTCTGTGATAAAAATCGGAGAACTTTTGCGCTTGTGGATCGGACGCGAGTCATCGGACCGGCGCTTGTTTTGACCTTGGGTTTCATATCGCTTTCTGAGCCGAAATCACCACGGCGAATATTCGTAATCTTCATCCGTTCAGGTTTTAGGAATTGCTTCAGTATTGAGACTGACTTATCCGGGCGACTTAGGTCGCCGCAGGTGAAAACGTCGACTGCTGCGTAACCCAGTTCAGGATAGGTATGAATATTCATGTGACTTTCCGCCAGCAGCGCCATCGCTGTCAGTCCCTGGGGTTCAAACTTGTAGGAGGTAAAGTCAAGAAGTGTCATACTAGACTCTGTTATTGCCGTTAACATAGCTTCTTTTATAAAGTCTAGGTCATCCAGACATTCAAAGCTACAACCGTACATGTCAACTGTTAGATGCTTACCGATAACCTTCACTACACATCGCCCCTTCTATGTGATCCATTTTTGAGGCGTTGGCTATTCCTCAATTAACGGGCAAAAATCAAAATTAATTAAAGAACAAGGCTGTCCTGCGCCAATTATTATATACATTATACAGATTCTCATTATATAGCTATTGTAGGACAATGTAAAGTCCATTTTCGCGTGATTCTCCACTAGTACTTTCTGATACCGATGCTAAGGTAAATAAATGAGTTATTTTCCATTTCCTGCAGGAATAATAGGCCTTCGAATCCAATGTTCTAAAAACAGCCTGCGTAACTTGCACGATTTTCCTGGGCATACTACTCCAGGCAGGATTAAGAACTATAACGAGAATCTATTTATTGATGACAAGTTTGTTTGAAAGAGGGTAACTATGGATATCAAAGCTCGAATCATCATCCGCAAAGGTGCTCAGCACAGAGTGGAGAACGGTCACCCCTGGGTGTACCAAACGGAAATTGGCGAGATCATTGGCCAGTTTGAACCAGGCGATATAGTCGATGTGTATAATCACAGGCAACGCTTTATTGGCAGAGGCTATATTAATCCACGTTCGCAGATCATTGTTCGGATCTTGACTCGTGAGCAGGAATCGATTGATAAAGATTTCTTTCGTCGACGCATCGAACGTGCGTGGGCGTACAGAAAACGCTTTCTTGCTGAACCGGACTATTGTCGGCTGATTTTTGGTGAAGCAGATTTTCTGCCAGGTCTGGTTGTGGACAAGTTTGGCAAGTATTTGGTTATGCAAAGCCTGGCGCTCGGCATCGATCAGTATAGCGCCGAGATTGTCTCTATACTAGATGAAATGTTTGAACCAGATGGCATCTATGAACGTAATGATGTTCCCGTTCGACGGTTAGAAGGGCTAGAGCAGCGTAAGGGATTTCTTAAAGGCAACTTTGATACAATCATACAGGTTAAAGAGAACGGCATTCCCTTTTATGCTGATATTGAGAATGGACAAAAAACTGGTTTCTTCTATGACCAACGCGAAAACCGGGCCTCTATTCGCCCGTTGGTTGGAGGGGCGGAGGTTCTTGATTGCTTCTGCCACACTGGTTCTTTTAGTGTACATTCAGCATTGTATGGAGCGAAAAAGGTGACCTCAATCGATATCTCTGAGGACGCTATTAGTCTCGCCAAAAGAAATGCTGCCTTAAACGGTGTCGAGAGTTGCTGTGACTTTCAAGTGGCCAATGCATTTGACGCGCTACGGGCGATGAGCGATGAACGGAAACTGTTTGATGTCGTTATTCTCGATCCGCCGGCCTTTACGAAAAGCCGCAGTGCGTTGGAGGGAGCGGTTCGTGGCTACAAAGAAATCAACCTCCGAGGACTTAAGCTGACCAAACCGGGAGGCTTTCTCATCACCTGCTCTTGTTCTTATCACATGGACCGTGATCTGTTTAGCGCTGTCATAGTTGATGCCGCAAGAGACGCAAGACGGACTATTCGTCAAGTTGATTATCGTTACCAAGCCAAAGACCATCCCATTTTACCGGCTGCGCCGGAGACAAACTATTTGAAGTTCATGGTATTACAGGTTGATTAACTTAACTATAAAATTATAAATTTCGTAGAGACCGAGGCTACGTTTCCACAGAGGGCGCAGAGTTAAAAAGAGGTCACAGAGGATGTAAGATGATTACTATTTTGAAACTCTGTGTCCTCTGTGTGACCTCCTTTACTCTGTGGAATAGTGCCCAGTGCTTCCTTAAGACCGCAGTAGCGGTTTTTTTCTTTTTAAAAGCGATAATGGGCGAATTTGTTATCTTTGCAGAGATATTTGGCGATAATAAACTCTGATTACAATTTGTGGGCAATAATACTTATAAATTGTACTTGCAAAAAGTGCAAAAGTCGAATAAGATCAAATTAAAGTCAAACAAGGTCAAACTTTTTTGGGGGAATTGTTGTGGCGAACTTAGCTGACATTATCGAAAAGTTTATCCTGCGGCGCTTATCCGACCAAGCGGAGGATATTGTCTTGTTACAGCGTAATGAATTGGCTGATGAACTGGAGTGTGCTCCTTCGCAGATTAGCTATGTGTTAAGCACTCGCTTTACCAGTGAACGGGGTTTCATTGTGGAGTCCAGGCGGGGTACGGGCGGCTATATTCGTATTGCCCGCATGCCTGCGGAGAGTTTTCAGACCAATCATAGCGAGGCTGCACCGATGTCACAGGCTGATTTAGAATCGTCTGTCAGACGATTGCGAGAAAACGGCCTACTATCAGCTAGAGAAGAATCGCTGATCTTAACCGTATTTCATTTGTTTCAGCAACGAATAGAGGCGACAGAGAGGCTGTATATCTTGCGTTCGTTGCTGAGTAGCTTAAGCAATAATTAGTATGAGGAGGCGAGTCGAGATGATTTGTGATGACTGCCAAAAACGGCCGGCTTGTGTACACATTACCAAAGTGAATAACAATCAGAAAACAGAAAAGCATCTTTGTGAATATTGTGCTCAGAAAGCGGGAGAGTTTAGTTTCACCTCAGACGCTGGCTTGTCTGTACAGGATTTACTGAAGGGCATGTTTAATCAGGGATATGTTGAAACGCAACAGAAATCGGCAACAGTTTGTCCGAATTGCGGGATGTCTTATGGTGATTTCAGCCATAATGGCAAGATCGGCTGTAGTGTTTGCTACTCGACATTTGCTGATCGACTGGGGCGAATGATGCGACGAATACATGGTGCCAACGTGCACACTGGCAAAGTGCCGCAGCGCACAGGCGGCGCTTTAGCTGCCAGGCAAAATATCAAGAAAATGAAGCGACAATTGGATACCTATATTGCTAGAGAAGAATATGAAAACGCTGCAAAGCTGAGAGATGAGATAAGAAACCTGGAGCGAGAACTTGAGGAACGGGAGAGGGGGGGACAGACATGTCAATAGCAGAACAATGGCTGGCTGAACCTGTTTTATCATGGATGAAGCCGAGTAATGCAGATAGTGATGTAGTACTATCAAGTCGGATTCGCTTAGCGCGGAATCTTTCCGGCATTCCGTTCCCTAACCGAGCAGATGGTAAACAACTAGCCCAAGTTGTGACGCAAGTCGATGACGTCATTCCTGAGTTGGAGAAGAGCGGTCACCAATATGCTGCTATACGACTGGATAGTCTAAATCCGCTTGAACGCTTCGTTCTAGTGGAACGCCATATAACCAGTCCTGGTCATGTTGAGGAGCCTTGTGAACGATCAATTATTTTACGAGATGACGCCGCAGTCAGCATCCTGGTCAATGAAGAAGATCATTTGCGCATACAATGCATGCGTCCAGGGTTGGACTTAGCAGAGGCATATGTCAATGCAAATAGTATTGATGACATGTTGGAATCGCAGCTGGATTTTGCCTATAGTGAACAGCTGGGCTATCTGACGTCATGCCCTACAAATATCGGGACAGGATTACGCGCATCTGTTATGCTGCATCTGCCTGGCCTGGTGTTGACTAAACAAATACAGCGAATGGTGTCTGCAGCGACTCAGTTAGGCATGGCAGTACGCGGTATCTATGGCGAGGGAACAGAGGCTTCTGGTAACATGTTTCAATTATCTAATCAACTAACGTTAGGCTATAGCGAGCAAGAAATAGTCGATAATCTAACCAGTGTTGCTCGCCAAGTGGTTGAACAAGAACGGGGAGCGCGAGGCGCTTTACTGGCAGACGCCGGGGTATCACTGACTGATCGTATATGGCGGGCCTATGGCGTGTTACGGTTCGCCCGCAGTATTTCCGCTCAAGAGGCGCTTGCTCTTCTCAGCGAAGTTCGTTTAGGAGTGGATCTGGGAATCCTTGATGCAGTCGAGGCTCAGGTTTTTAACGAACTTTTGGTCACGATCCGGCCGCACTATCTTATAAAGCAATATGGTAAGCCTGAGTATGATGCCGCGGAGCGGGATCAGCTTAGGGCTAGGGTAATTCGAGAAAAGCTTGCACAAGCGTCGCAAACGAAGACTGAACAAGATGGGGAGGAATTATAATGTTTGACAAATTTACTGATCGGGCTAATAAGGTGATGGAACTGGCTTACCAAGAGGCTGCAAAATACCGCCACGGTTATGTTGGCACTGAACATTTGCTATTGGGCTTGATTGCTGAAGGTGAAGGAGTGGCTGCTCAGGCGCTGCTGTCTTTAGGAATCAGTCTGGAAGCAGTTCGGCAACAAGTAGAAAGTGCAATGGGACAAGGCCAAAGTGAGGAGAAAAAGATTGTTCCCACACCACGCGTAAAAAAAGTCATCGAGCTTGCTTTTCAACATGCCCAACATCTCGGGCATAACTATGTCGGCACCGAACACCTGCTGCTCGGCTTGATCGCTGAAGGAGAAGGCATTGCCGCCCAAGTCTTGGTCTCCCTTGGCGCAGACTTAAATACGGTTGGCAAAAAAGTCGTGGAACTGCTGGGCGGGTTTTCCATGTCCGGTCAGGCACCCCAGCCCAAAGGCAATACAGCAGGTAAAGGAGCAGGGACACCTGCACTAGACGAATTCGGTCGCGACCTCAATAAGCTCGCGGCAGAGGGCAAGATTGATCCGGTTATTGGCCGCGAATCGGAGATTGAACGGGTTATCCAGATACTCAGCCGGCGAACAAAAAACAACCCAGTTCTGATTGGTGAGCCGGGAGTCGGCAAAACAGCTATTGCCGAGGGTTTAGCGCAAAAGATTATTGACGGTCAGGTACCAGATGCATTGCGTGACAAGCGAGTCGTATCATTAAATATGGCGTCTATTGTCGCTGGGTCCAAATACCGCGGCGAATTTGAAGAGAGATTGAAGAAGGTCATGGATGAAATCAGTCAATCTGGCTCAATCATCTTGTTTATTGATGAGCTCCACACCTTGATTGGGGCAGGAGCGGCTGAAGGGGCCATTGATGCTGCAAATATCTTGAAGCCAGCATTGGCTCGCGGTGAGCTGCAGGTGATTGGCGCCACTACGCTAGACGAATATAAGAAACATATTGAGAAAGACAGCGCTCTAGAACGGCGTTTTCAAACCGTCACGGTGGGAGAACCCAGTGTTGAAGATGCGATTAAGATTCTCAAGGGCTTGCGGGATCGTTATGAAGCCTTCCACAAAGCCACGATCACCGATGAAACAATTGAGGCTGCGGTGAAGCTTTCCTCCCGCTATATTGCTGACCGGTTTTTGCCAGACAAAGCAATTGACCTGATGGATGAAGCTGCTTCCCGTGTTCGGCTGCAAGCCTTCTCAACCCCGCCTGACCTAAAAGATATCGAACGTCAATTGGAAAAGCTGGCGATCGAAAAGGAATCAGCCACGAAGACTCAGGAATTCGAAAAGGCTGCCCAACTTCGAGATCAAGAACGGGCGCTGCGCGAGGAATTTGAGCAGAAACAAAAAGAATGGAAACAAACAGGCAGCGGCCAAATTACGGTTACACCTGATGACATCGCTTATGTTGTAGCCGCCTGGACCGGGATACCGGTTAAAAAGCTGGCTGAAGAAGAATCAGATAGACTGCTCAAGCTAGAAGAAGTGTTGCATGACCGGGTTGTCGGTCAACACGAGGCGGTAAAGGCTGTAGCCAGAGCGGTGCGTCGCGCCCGCTCCGGCCTCAAAGATCCGAAACGCCCGATTGGCTCCTTCCTGTTCCTTGGACCGACCGGTGTTGGCAAAACTGAACTGGCCAGAGCGTTAGCGCAAGCGCTATTCGACGATGAAAACGCAATGATCAGACTGGATATGTCTGAGTATATGGAAAAACATACAGTATCCCGCTTGGTTGGTTCGCCTCCTGGCTATGTCGGCTATGATGAAGGTGGGCAACTTACTGATGCGGTGCGCCGTAAGCCCTATTCGGTTATCTTGTTCGATGAAATAGAGAAGGCTCATTACGATGTATTCAACATCTTGCTGCAGATTCTCGAAGACGGCCGCTTAACTGACAGCCAAGGTAGAACTGTTGACTTCAAAAACGCTGTCATCATCATGACCTCAAATGTTGGAGCCAAGTATCTTGGTAAAGACAGCGCTGCTCTTGGTTTCCTGGCAGATATGAAGAAAGACGATGCGGTGGCTGACAAAAATCGAGTACTCGAGGACGTGAAAAAGACGTTCCGGCCGGAGTTCCTCAACCGTATCGATGAGATGATTGTGTTTGGCAGCTTAAGTGACGACGAACTGAAACGAATCACTCGGTTCATGTTGCGTGATGTAGCTAATCGTTTGACTGAAAACGGCATTAGCCTAGAAGTCTCCGATAGTGCGGTGCAAGAATTGTTGAAGGAAGGTCGCGATCCGGCATATGGCGCACGGCCACTTCGCAGGGCTATTCAGAAGCTGGTGGAAGACCCCGTGGCTGAAATGCTGCTCAAGCGTGAAGTCGTCGCAGGGGATACAATTATGGCTGATGCGGGGACAGATGGTCTGACCTTTACCAAAAAATAATAGAGGAATCTAACCCACTCATGACGAAACAAGCGCTACATGGTAGCGCTTGTTTTTTTAATCCGTAACCCTCTGCGGGTGCCTCCGCGTACTCTGCGGTTCGTCCTCTACAGTGGGTATTCCTAAAGGAGAAATAATTTTGAGTAAACGCAAAACAGCATTTTTTTGTCAAGGCTGCGGTGCTGAGTCGCCCCGTTGGGTGGGGCGGTGCCCAGGCTGTGGCGCCTGGAATAGCATGGTTGAGGAGCCTATCTCTGTTGAACGTACAACTGGGAAGGGGCTAGCCTTAGGATTATCTGACGGACAGTCGCCAGTCGCCATTACTGCTATCGAGATCGAAGAAGCGCCGCGCTTGCGTACTGGCTCAGGCGAACTCGATAGAGTGCTTGGTTCCGGTCTGCTGCCTGGATCGCTTAGCATTATTGTCGGCGACCCGGGGATCGGTAAATCCAGTTTAACGATAAAGGTTTGCGCCCACATGGCCGAGAATTATGGTAAAACTCTTTATGTGACAGGGGAAGAAAGCGCTCATCAGATCAAGCTGCGGGCTGATCGATTAGGCGCGATTCGCGACAATCTCTTTGTACTGAGCGAAACGAATTTGGAAGTTATCGAGCAGCAAGCTCTCAAACTAAAACCTGCTTTACTGGTGATTGACTCTGTGCAAACAGTGTATCGCCCCGAAATCCAGAGTGCGCCAGGCAGCATCAGTCAAGTGCGCGAGAGCGCTATGCAACTCTTACGGTTGGCTAAGTCAAACCAGATTACGACGCTACTTGTCGGGCATGTCTTAAAAGATGGCACACTGGCCGGCCCACGCGCCCTCGAACATATTGTGGATACAGTGCTATATTTTGAAGGTGATCGGCATGGTCAATACCGAGTGCTGCGGTCTGTCAAAAACCGCTTTGGCGCCACTAATGAAATTGGGCTGTTTGAGATGCGTGGTGAGGGCCTGGTTGATGTGCCAGATGCGTCACGAATATTTTTATCTGAACGACCACTCGATGTACCAGGCAGCATTGTCATCCCAACCATCGAAGGCACTAGACCGCTATTGGTAGAAGTTCAGGCGCTGGTCAGTTCCTCGCCGTTCATGCCGCCGCGCCGAACCTCTGACTCGGTTGATAATAAGCGGATACAACTGCTGTTAGCTGTTCTTGAAAAACGAGTCGGCATTATGCTTGGCAGTTCAGACGTCTACGTCAAAGTTGCAGGCGGCATCAAAATTGACGAACCTGCTATCGATTTAGGTTTGTGTGTCGCTCTAGCCTCTAGCTTCCGTAATGCGAAGACTGCCTCGCACACTGTCTTTCTCGGAGAGGTGGGGCTAGCCGGCGAAGTGCGCGCTGTCACGCAAATTGAGGCGCGGATTCGTGAGGCAGAGCGGATGGGCTTCAAAACCATTGTCTTGCCGCAAGGAAGTTTAAAAAGACTCTCTATACGCTCAACTGCCCAGCTAGTTGGAGTGCAGACAGTTCGTGAAGGTCTGGACGCAGCGTTTCAGTGAAATAAGAGAAGCCCACACGGTTGCATGGGCTTCTCCCTTTATAAATCCGTAGACTCTGCCGGTCATCTTCCGCGTACTCTGCGGTTATCGTAATCGTCTAATCAAATCATTTCTTCCCAGGCAACTGTAGCGTGTCTGCCACCCTGCGGGCATAGGCTTTATTTTCAATAACCTTTACCACTTGAAACCGACGATTATCCTCAGTCAACAGTTCGTCGCCGACGTTGACAATGAGCGGAATTGTCATCAGACTTTCACCGCCAGCTTCATCCACAATCTCATAGTAATCGTAAATTGGCTGTGGAGTTGGTTTTTGATGCAACGGCAGTAAACTCATCGGCAAATATAATAACGAAAAATAGACAATAACAGCTATTGCAAGTCCGGCTAGCAAGAGAAATGTAATTCGGCGTTTGGCGATCACTGTCTCACCTTCATCTCCGTCTTCCTCTTTGCAAAATACATTACTTCTTACGTCGACGTCGTAATGGTCCAAGAAAATTTGTAAACTCCACTTTGCGGAAATGTCTGATTTTGTTTTTAAGCTCCCGCCAACTGCCTGTGCTTAAGTAAAGGTATAAGCCAGCCCCGCCAACTAAGACTGCCAAAATTTTCGCAATGTCAGAACCGTAGTCAGTGGGGCCCGGTGGTGTCGGAGGCGGCGGTGAAGCAGCATCATTGGTAGTTTGCCCGGCGTCGCTGCCAGCCGCTTCAGCGACTTTGGGTAATTGAATAAATAAGGGAACCGTTTCAGCGAAATAGGCGATGCTTTTTTTAGCAGCATCGAGCGAGTTATTTTCTGTACCCACCTCAACCAGCATGCTACGGGGCATGATATCCTGGTTATAGTTGCCGTGGGCAATAAAGATACCTCTGATCAGCCCTTTATATTTGGAATCAGCGGCTGCCTTAATTTGTTTAGCATAGCTTTGTGTAGTATTGAAGTTTTGATTTTCACGTCCGACAACCAGCACCAGTTTAGCGACATCCTCGCCCCTAATTTGCGTGATATAAGATTGAAGCGGTGCGCTGTCCCGGTGCAGATCAAACAAGGCGGTCGGTTGCTCACTCAGAAGTTTGATAAATGTCCGGCGTGAGCGTTGATAGGCATTGGCGTCATGCGGTTCGTGAAGCGTTTTATTGTGGTTTGTTCTGTACCCTAGCTCGCCCAGTTTAGTCGCGAAGACGTCTCCTACAGTCATAATGCTGCCTTTGCCTGGTGTGGTGGCCTTTCCATCAGTAGGAATATACGACTCATCATTATGGGTGTGATAGATGGAGATTAGCGGCGTAGTCGGTGCCTCCGCTGGCGTCTGAGCAGGTAACGCCAAGTCTAGATTCATATCTTGTGACAGATTAGCTTTATATACTGCCAAGGCCCGCGAGTTATCCACCAACAGTATTTCATACAGGCGATTATCTTCATTGATGAACTCATCCCCAGGATGGACTTTTCTCCCAGTCTCATAAATGATGGAGCCAGTTTCGTCGACCACGGTTATATACCCGGAGGGTAACTCGTCGTGCGCCGTTCCCAACGCAGGAAATGAACAGCCTGCAAAGAACGCGATCAATACACATATTTTGAGCAGCCGCATGGTTGCACCTCTCTATCTGGAAGTACCCTTAGCGTGTCCTGTACGGTGCGAATTATGTGTCCAGGCAAAGAAAAAGCGCGCCAAACGGCGCGTAGAGAATCGATGGCGGTGGGGCAGCACGCTACCCCACTAGCCGCACAACGTACAAGATATGTAGCCGTAGCCACGTTGTGGCGTTCGTGCTAAAACGGTTCTCCCTTATAGGGTTAGGATAAATGAAAGACTCCCAGAGTTGTCAAGTTCTTGCGTTCTTGTTCCATGATATCCCGGATGTTAAGTCCGGCAAGATTGCAGAGAGCAGTCTGGTAAAACATGCTGCGCCCCATCTCCTTGGCAATGACTTCGCGGCAATGGGTGCAGGGCTGACCGGAGGTGTGATTTGACATATATTGTTTCAAATCACGGAATTCGGCTCCTTCAGGAATCTCTTGGCGGCCAGCTTCGATAGTGACACAACCACACTCCGTCACAGCCTTGGCGTAAGCTCTGTTTACTCGGGCAGCGGCTTCTTGATATTTAGTTAAGACATCAAATACACTACGGTGACGAACCAGGTATTCATCAACAGCATCTTGAAATTGGTAACAGCACTTGTCATTCATGCTCGACACCTCGCTTTGGTTTTATTATATAGATTGCCTTTAGACGTTGTCAATGGCAGATGCGAGTCCGGGACGTTGGTTTAACGCAAGACTAGAGATCAATTGTCCCGAGAAGTGAGTTTGTGCTAAAATAAAGAAGAGTTGATTGGTGGATTTTTTATTCATCTGAATCCTAGTCGCACTTATCCAGGGACTTAGCCGCGCTTTCTTCCGCTTAAGAGAAGTGGGAGTCTTAGCGAGGTTTGGTCATCGGGTAAAAAGATTTGTCCAGCCTCAGAGTTGAAAAGGAATATTTGCGCAAGATTTTAATGAAGAGGTAATTATGAATCATCAACAAATCCTCAACCTTTTATGTGACGGGCCAGTTATCCCGGCAGTGAGAACCTATGAAGACTATAAACATGTTCTTTTACATATACCTGGTCCTAGTGTCATACTGCTGTTTGGAGATATCAACACTCTGCCTGGATTGCTTGCTGAGGCTCAAAAGCATGGCAAACGTTTGCTCATTCATTTAGATCTGCTCGAAGGAGTTGGCAAAGATCGAGCTGGTATTAAAATGTTGGCAAGGCTTGGCGTCAACTCAATGATCACCACAAAGTCCCACCTCGCCAAAAGCGCTCGGGAGGAGGGCATGTTGGTCATTCAACGCTTGTTTTTAATGGATTCAGAAGCATTGAAGCATGGTATTCACTTGCTGAAGGGATTTACACCAGATGTTGTGGAGGTACTGCCAGCGACTGTTCCCGCTTCTGTGGTTAGGCAACTCGCCAAAGCGACAGGTGTTCCGATTTTGGGTGGCGGTCTTGTGTTTACCGAGGAAGAGGTTAGGCAGGCGCTGGCAAGTGGTATTTGCGCTGTCAGCACCAGCCAAAAAAGTTTATGGAATATGGGAGGCTAAGTCGTGCAACAGAACCGTATTGTATTAACCAATGGCAGTGGACTACATGCTAGACCAGCCGCGCAGTTTGTGAAGAAGGCAGCCGGGTTCAAAAGTTCTGTAACTGTTGAGGCAAATGGAAAGAAGGCTGATGCTAAAAGTATTTTGCAGCTTCTTAGCCTAGGCGCAAAAGATGGAACGGAAATAGTGATTGCTGCCGATGGCTCTGACGAAGTTGAGTGCATTTCTTCACTGAGAGAACTGCTTCGTGGCGGCCTTGTCGAATAGCAAGTAATCGTGAAATAAATAACTTATTCTCTGTGTATAAAGATGGAGGATTATACTGGATAATGTTGAATATGTTGTAATAAATACATATTTGGACGAGAGATAAAGAGAAGTCCAGACTTGCCTCGGATGTTCCGGGGTCAAGTTGGGCTTTTTTCTTTTGCCTGTAAACAATGCCGGGGAACAATCTATTACCGGATTATTGATAGGAGTGAAAGTGTGTCTACGATAAGCAAAGCAGATGTGGTAGTTATTGGCGGCGGCATAGTTGGCGCAGCTGTTGCCCGTGAGTTATCCCGCTATCAGTTAGATATTGTGTTGCTGGAAGCAGAAACAGATATCGCGATGGGAACCTCAAAAGCGAACAGTGCCATACTACATGCCGGGTTTGACGCAAAACCGACATGTTGGAAAGCCAGGCTTAATGTACTGGGCAATGCGCTTTATCGGCAGCTCCAGGACGAACTTAAACTGCACATCGGATGGACAGGTTCCCTAGTTGTCGCAAAAGACCCAGTCGATATGGCGGTACTAGAGGAGCTTTTGGTCCGCGGCCAACAAAACGGAGTGAATGGGCTGGCGCTGCTCGGACGAGACGAGGTCCTGGCGAGAGAGCCTAATCTAGCCAGTGATATCACAGGTGCTCTCTGGGCGCCCACGGCTGGGATCATTTGTCCGTTTGGCGCAACTTTCGCTTTTGCGGAGAATGCCATACGCAATGGGGCAACTCTGCTTCGCGAAACACCGGCGCTCGATATTGTAGTAGAAAATGGACGCGTCGCCGGGGTCAGAACACCGCAAGGCGTAATCAACACAAAATTTGTCGTCAACGCGGCTGGCGTGCGGGCCGACGACATCGCCCGTCTGGCTGGCGACGAGAGCTTCACTATCCAAGCGCGTAAGGGTGAATATATCTTGTTTGACCGGTCGGTGAGAAATCTGGTCAACTCTGTGATTTTTCCGGCCCCGAGTAAGATATCTAAGGGAATATTAATTGCACCCACCGTGCATGGCAACTTATTTATTGGTCCTGATGCGCAAAACATTGACGATAAAACCGACATTGCGGCAACCGGCAATGGTATGGATCGTGTCATTACAGGCGCTCGCCGCTTAGTTCCCAATCTGCCGCTGCAGGCGGCTATTACTCAATTTTCTGGTCTGCGGGCTACTGCTGAAGACGGAGATTTTATTTTGCGCGAATCAGAAGCTGCTCGTGGACTCGTGCATGCGGCTGGTATTCAGTCTCCCGGATTAACCGCTGCGCCAGCAATTGCCCAGGTAGTCTCTGCTTTGCTGAAAGAAGCTGGACTGAAACTGAGTGAAAAGAGGGACTTTAATCCTGCTAATCCATTAAAGCCAGCCTTTCAAGAACTGAGTTGGGAGCAACGGTCTAGCTTGATCGCCAGCAATCCACTTTACGGTCGCGTTATTTGCCGCTGCGAAACCGTTACTGAAGCCGAAATTGTTGCTGCCATCCATTCACCATGCGGCGCACGGACGGTAGACGGCGTCAAGCGGCGGGTTCGGGCAGGCAGTGGGCGTTGTCAAGGCGGCTTTTGTGGTCCAAGGGTGACCGCCATTTTAGCCAGGGAATTAAACATTCCGATGACTGAAGTGCGTAAGGATAGCATAGACTCCCGACTTTTCTTTGACAAATTGCCAGGGAATTGTGAGGTGCCTGCCCATGAATAAACAGTTTTTTGATGTCGCCATCATAGGTGGTGGCCCCGCCGGTTTGGCCGCAGCGCTTAGTGCCCGAAAAGCTGGCGCCAAGCAGGTAGTCATTCTGGAGCGAGACGTTGAACTGGGCGGTATACTGCAGCAGTGCATTCACAACGGCTTTGGCCTGCATCGTTTTCAGGAAGAACTAACCGGTCCCGGTTATGCCGGACGATTTGTCCGCATGGTACGTGCCGATACTGGGATTACGGTCTATACGGAAGCCATGGTTCTTGAAGTTGCCAAGGATAAGACGATATGGGCGGTCAGTCCAACCCTTGGCCTGATACAGCTATCTGCAAGAGCAGTTATCTTTGCCATGGGCTGCCGTGAACGCACTCGCGGCGCGATTCGGATTCCCGGCTACCGACCGGCAGGCGTGTTTACCGCTGGCGCTGCGCAGCGCATGGTTAATATGGAAGGCTTTTTGCCCGGAAAAAATATTGTCATTTTAGGTTCTGGCGACATCGGCTTAATTATGGCGAGACGGATGACACTGGAAGGAGCGAAGGTTCAGGCAGTTGTTGAACTGATGCCGTTTTCAAATGGTTTGACACGCAATGTGGTTCAGTGCCTGGAGGATTTTGCTATTCCGCTGCATTTATCACATACAATCACGTTTGTGCATGGCCGTGAAAGAGTAACCGGCGTATCAGTTGCGGCTGTTGACGCCAATCGCTGCATTGTTCCAGGCTCAGAGTTCTATCTGCCCTGCGATTGTTTGCTGCTGTCAGTAGGTCTCATTCCGGAAAATGAGCTTTCGCGAGCAATGGATATTTGCTTGGATGGGCTAACAAATGGTCCAGTTGTCGATCAATACCGTCAGACCTGTGTTAGTGGTTTTTTTGCCGCGGGCAATGTTGTCCATGTCCACGACTTGGTCGATTTCGTCTCTGAAGAAGGCGATATTGCTGGACGCAGCGCCGCTTTATTTGCAAATGGTGAGTTACCGCTAGAGAAGCAATACATCAATGTTAAGGCGGAAACCGGTATCCGGACTGTGGTGCCGCAACGCATTAGCTTGCCAACTGCTGCCGGCGAAAAGGTCCGGCTGTTTATGCGCGCCCAGGAACCGCTAACACGTTCGACGCTAACCATTACCACAACTGCAGGCAAGTTGGTAGAACGAAAGCTGCCGGTTGCCAAACCAGGCGAAATGATTGTCGCTGATATATCAACAGAAAAGATCTCGCCAGATAGCCAAGAAATTATTGTGACACTTTTGCCGCAATCCCTAGGAGGTGCATAACTGTGAGTGAACTACAAAGGCAGCCAATCACGCAGCGGGTTAGTTGTATTGTCTGCCCGATGAGCTGTGTTGGCGAAGTCGAAATAGCAGAAGGTCAGGTTGTCCGCATGGTGGGCTTTAGCTGCGAACGGGGCCGCGCCTATGCCGAGAGTGAGGTTACTGCCCCGAAGCGAGTGCTGACAACGACAGTGAAGCTTAATGGCGGAACTCTCCGCCTACTGCCCGTCGTTTCTCGCCAGCCTCTGCCTAAAGATAAAATAGCTGCTTGTGTTCGTTGCTTGGCCTCTGTAGAAGTCGAGGCTCCGGTCAAAGAGGGAGACATTATTTCTGGCGACCTTCTTGGTCTGGGCGTGGATATAGTGGCCAGTCGGGACGTGGAGAGTGTATCCCGGTAACAGTAAGGTAAACAGCGAAATGATTTTTTTGATCATTAGCCGATTTATGCTATACCAATTACAGGATTTCTTGCAACTAGTGTAGAACAACGGAAATGCTGCAGTAATGTGTGCTAACAACGATAAATAGGCGCAAGTGATTATGCGACTATAGGGAGGTGGCGAAGAATCGTTGCAGGCAACTGGGTTATGCGCAAAAAAGAGGAGGAGAGCATCTTGAACAAACGTCTGGTAGGGTTGTTGGCCCTTGTTATGGTCCTCGTATTTACCGCCGGTATTCTCGGCGGCTGCGGTGGCGCCAAGGAAGCAGAGAAACCGAAGGCTGCCGACACTCCCAAAGGGAAGTTAATGATCTATACTTCTATCTATCCTGATATTATCGAGAGTGTAAAACCAGCTCTTAAAAAAGCGTTCCCGGATATTGAAATTGAGTGGTTCCAAGCCGGTACGGAAAAAGTTATGGCTAAAGTAGCCGGTGAAATTGAAGCGAAAAAAATCTCGGCCGACCTGCTGATGGTAGCCGATCCGTCTTATTATCTAACTCTGCAGGAAAAAAACCTGTTGCTGAAATACGATTCCCCTAACCGTAAAGATGTAAAACTCAATAAAGACCAAGACGGCTATTGGACAGGCGTACGGGTCAGCAATATGATCATCGCCTACAACACCGCCAAAGTCAAACCTGAAGACGCTCCGAAAAGCTTTAAAGATCTCCTTGATCCGAAATGGCAAGGCCGCATCGCCATGCCTAGCCCGCTTCTTTCCGGTACAGCGTATGTATTCGCTGGCGTCCTGAAAGACACCTACGGCTGGGAGTATTTTGAAAAATTAAAAGCTAACGGTCTGAAAGTTGAAGAAGGTAACTCAGCCATTCAAAACAAACTAATTCGCGGTGAATATCACGCAGTCGTCATCCTGGAAGAAAATATCTTGAAAATGGCTGATAAAGGTGAACCGGTTAAAGTCGTATATCCGGCTGACGGCACTGTCGTAATTCCTAGCCCGATCGCCATTTTCAACTCGAGCAAAAACCAGGAGCTCGCCAAGAAAGTACTTGACTGGTGGATTTCCAAAGAAGGTCAGGAAGCAATTGTCAAGGGCTGGATGCACTCAGTTCGCGATGACGTAGCATCACCGAAAGGCGCACCTGCGCTCAAGACTTTTGCTGACAAAGGCAATAAGCCTGATTGGCTGAAACTGTCCAAGGAAAACGAAACAGTGAAAGAGACATTCCGAGCTAAGGTTCTAGAGAAGTAGCAGGACGCAGGGGAGTGAGGGGAATCCTTCACTCCTCTAATGTGGGGGGCTAACGTGGATAAGAAGTTTTCGTTGCCGGGTTTTCAGGCTAAATGGTCTGTAATCGCCATTGCTGTTGCCGTTTTGGTCATATTTACTGTTCTGCCGATGCTATACTTAGTTCTGCGCAGTTTCGCCACTGAAGGCGGCTGGAGCGTCGAGAACTACAAGGTAGTATATGGGAGCTCTGTTAACCTAAGAGCGTTTGTCAACACCATTAAAATCTCTCTATTGGTTACATTGATTAGCGTGCTAATCGCATTCCCGCTGGCGTGGCTTGTTGGCAGGACCAACTTGCCGGCTCGTGGTCTGTTCCGCACTCTGTTTGTCGCCACCTATATGATTCCGCCCTATGTTGGTGCTATTGCCTGGACGCAGCTCCTTAGCCCGAATACTGGCTATCTGAATGAATGGCTGGTACATGTACTAGGGTTATCGGAAGCGCCATTCGACATCTATACGATGAGTGGTCTTATCTGGTGTATGACTATTTTTCATTTACCGTTTGCGTTCATCGCGATCTCGCGCGCGCTGGAGAAAATGGACCCTAGTCTAGAGGAAGCATCACGAATTTCCGGCGCTTCTCCGCTGACCACTCTGTTTCGGGTTACCCTACCGCTCATGTTCCCCAGTATTTTGGCAGGCGGTGTTTTGGTCTTTATCGGTGTAGGCTCAGCCTTCGGCATTCCTGCGATTATCGGTATGCCAGGTCAAATCGAAGTGCTGACAACTCGAATCGTCACGTATGTTTATATGGGTACAGGCAAAGGTATTAAAGAAGCTACCGCACTGGCGGTATCTCTGATGCTAGTTGCGAATGCCATTCTTTATGGAATGACGGCAATGTTAGGTCGCAAAGAATATGTGACCATCGGCGGCAAGAGCACCAGGCCTGGCATCGTTGACCTGGGAGTCTGGAAGTGGCCAATCACTGCCGTCGTGTCGCTTTATGCCTTCGTTTCCGTCGTCCTACCGATGGGTTCGATCTTTGTGACTTCACTGATTAAGTCACTATCACGGCCAATTACATTCGAAAACATGACACTAAGGAATTGGTTGGCGGTCGTACAGAATGACCAATATATGGACCCCCTAATTAACAGCTTCGTCTTGGCAGGTGTTGCAGCAACTCTGTGTACTGTCATCGCATTACTGGTGTCTTACTTATTAGTAAAGACTCGGACCAAAGGTCGAAAATTACCAGATGGGTTAGCTACACTGGGAGGCGCGACTCCGAGCATTGTTATCGCACTAGCACTAATCCTAACCTTCTCAGGTGAGTTTGGGCTCAATCTGTATTCTACCATGTCCATTCTCGTTGTCGGCTATATGGTTAAATATCTGACGATGGCAGTGCGTACCATATCTGCCTCGCTTACTCAGGTTCACATATCGCTGGAGGAAGCGGCGCTAAGTTCAGGTGCTAGTTGGCTGCGGACACTGAAAGATATCCTCTTGCCACTGATCTCACCGTCTATCGTTGCCGGCTGGTTTCTGGTATTTATGCCATCCTTCTACGAATTGACGATGTCTATCCTTCTCTATGGAGCGAAGACCAAGACAATTGGCGTGTTGCTGTATGAGCTGCAAACTTATGCCGATCCGCAAGACGCTTCTGTGTTGGCAATGGTCGTTTTACTCATTGTCCTTGTCAGCAACCTCATTTTGCGTAAGATATCAAAAGGGCAAATTAGCATTTAAATTCTAGCGCTAGGCGATGATCAGCGTGCCCTAGGAGTTCACAGTAAAGGAGAAGACAGCGTGGCTGAAGTAAAGATTGAGTCTGTTAGTAAATTGTTTGGCGAAGTGAAAGCTGTAGATAATTTTACGGCGACTGTTCGTGATGGAGAATTTGTTTCGATTCTCGGCCCATCAGGCTGTGGCAAGACGACAATGCTGCGGATGATTGCTGGGTTTGAGAAAGCAAGTTTGGGAGAAATTTCTATTGGTGATCAACTGGTTAGCTCATCAAAAGTAAAGAAATTCTTACCACCGGAGAAGCGCAATATTGGCATGGTCTTTCAGTCCTATGCCGTATGGCCACATATGAGTGTTTTTGATAATGTCGCCTATCCTCTGAAGATTCGTAGAGTCAATAGTCAAGAAATCCAGGAAAAAACGATGAAAGCATTAGAGCTCGTGCATCTAGATCAATATGCACAGCGCTTCCCTAACCAGTTATCAGGGGGGCAGCAACAACGGGTTGCTTTGGCGAGGGCACTAGTCGCAGAGCCGCGTTTGCTGTTACTGGATGAACCACTCAGTAACCTTGATGCAAAGCTGCGTGAAAGCATGCGCTTTGAGATTAAAGAACTGCAAAAAAAATTGGCGATTACCGTTATTTACGTTACCCATGATCAGGCGGAAGCCATGGCGATGTCTGACCGGATTATTGTTATGCATGCTGGCGTGATTCAACAGGTGGATGAGCCGACTGTAATTTATGAGAATCCGGCGAATCAAATTGTTGCAGACTTTATCGGACTCGTTAATTTCATTGAGGCTGATGCCACCGAGGGTCGAGTCTCTCTGCCTGAACTGGGTATGGAGCTAGCCTATGAGGCGCCCTTTACCGGTAAGGGCGTGGTTGCCGTGCGTCCGGAGCACATTCAGCTTAGCAGCTCAGGTGCTGGCGTGAAGGGCACCATTTTGCATCGTTTATATCTTGGTGATGCGACCGACATCCGGGTGCAGGTGAAAGACAAAGTCCTCCGTGTCATTGACAAGGGTAATTCGTATCAAAAGTATTCCGAAGGCGATGCAGTTGTGATTGATTTTGACAAGCTGATTGTGTTTCCAAATGAAAAGCTATCTTAGACAAAGGCGAGAGGTAGCAGCATGACCAACCTTAGCCACATAACCTGTTTCCTGCTAGACATGGATGGGACGGTATATCTGGGCGACAAATTGCTGCCAGGCGCTCTAGAATTTTTGCAACAGGCAAAACAGGCGGGGAGCGATCTACTGTTTCTAACCAATAATTCCTCGCGCAGTACTGCCTATTATGCGGAGAAGCTGACTCGCATGGGTTGGCCAGCCAGCCCGCAAGATATTTTGACCTCGGGGATGGCAACGGCAGCTTATATACACTCTTTGCAACCGAAAGCAAGAGTATATTTAGTCGGCACTCAAGAGTTGGCAGATGAGTTTAGCACCTGGGGACTGATCCTGACAAGCGATGCTCCGGATTTCGTGGTTCTGGGCTTTGATACAACGCTTACCTATCATAAGCTGCAGACCGCGTGTCAATTAATAACCGACGGTGTTTGCTACATCGCAACCCATCCGGATATCAATTGTCCGACAGAAACTGGCTATATCCCAGATTGCGGAGCAATGATCGCCTTGATCCAGGCATCAACAGGCAGACTGCCTAAAGTGATTGGGAAGCCCAACAAGGAAATTATCGAAGCCGCTTTTTCTCGCAAACCCTACTCCACCAGGCAAATGGCAATGATCGGGGATCGCCTATATACCGATATGGCCACAGCAAAAAATGCAGGCATAACCGGGATATTGGTCCTTAGCGGGGAAACGAAACAAGAGCATTTAGCAGAGTCACCCATTGAACCTGATTATGTATTTGATAATCTTGGCGAACTTGCTTATAGACTGCGACAAACAGAATAGAAAACGCATTTGTTTCATAGCAATAGTCAAAGTATGATATACCTAATTTTTCGGAAGAAAAGGCGGGGTGCTATTTTGAAAAGACCTATGAGACAATGGCGTTCCCTCGGGACTGCCCTTCTCTACTTAGGGCCGTCCCTTTTTATCTTTTCGCTATTTATTTTCTACCCTTTGATTAAGTCTTTCCGTCTGAGTTTGCATACGACTGACCTCTTAGGGGCAGAAAAACAGTATGTTGGTTTTCATCAGTATGTCGACATCTTCACCCAAGGACACTTTGGCCAAGACCTCGGGGTAACCTTATTGTTTACTGCCTACACCGTTATCCCCGGCATCTTGATCAGTCTTTTGCTTGCCTATATCGCCAATTGGAAACTGCGGGGGATTGGCGTTTTCCGGACTATTTTTGCCACTCCCTTGGTTATTGCTGTTGCCAGTGCCTCGCTAATTTGGATGATGTTGTTTAATCCGAGCGCTGGAGTGTTAAACTTCTTCCTACAAAAGATCGGACTGTCATCAGTGAATTGGCTGGCTGACCCCAATTGGTCCTTGTTTTCCGTCTCGCTGGTCGCCGTCTGGCGTGGTCTGGGTTTCAATACGATTGTACTATTGAGCGGGCTGCAGTCTGTGCCTGAACAATTGTATGAGAGTGCGAAGATTGACGGTGCGGGACCGGCTAGAACCTTTTTGGATATTACCTTGCCTATGCTTTCTCCAACCTTGTTCTTTGTTTTTATCGTATCAGTGATTAATGCGCTGCAAGCGTTTGGTGAGATTAATATCTTAACCCAAGGCGGACCAGCAGAAGCGACCACTGTCATTGTCTATTCAATTTATCGCGAGGCGTTCTTCAACTTTAACTTTAGCTTTGCCAGTGCCCAGGCTATCGTGTTGTTCCTGGTCATATTCCTGCTCACTGTTTTGGAGTTTTACGTCTTGGAAAAGAAGGTGTTTTACCGGTGAAGCCAATTGTAACGGTAAATACAATTTCTCGCTCGAAGACAAAACCGATTGCTGTGCAACTATCCCTTTTGCTTGCTAATGGACTGCGCTATCTAGTGCTGCTTTTGGCTGCGTTAGTTATTCTTTTTCCTGTACTTTATGCTCTGGCGGTGAGTCTAGAGAGTGCAGCCGAAAGTGTGGCCTATCCGCCGGTATTTATCCCCACTCAGCTGCACTGGGAGAGCTATCAAAAAGCACTAGAGACAGCACCGATTCTGCGATTTATTACCAACAGCTTTATTGTTTCCGCTGTCGTTACTGTTGGACAGATCATTACCGCCAGCTTAGCTGCTTATGCGTTTAGTTTCCTTGACTTCCCGGGAAGAAGTTACATCTTTTATGCTTTCCTTTCCACCATGATGATCCCTTGGGAAGTAACTATCATTCCCAATTACTTTACAATTAAAGAACTCGGCTGGCTGGATACCTATCAAGGATTATCTGTGCCGTTTCTAGCATCTGCCTTTGGCACATTTATGCTCAGACAATCCTTCCTCACACTACCCAAGCAATTGTTCGAAGCGGCACGAATTGATGGCTGCGGGCATTTCCGGTTTTTTCTAACCATGGTTTTGCCTTTGTCTCGGCCGGCACTTGGTACGCTTGCTGTTTATGCCTTCCTCATGACCTATAATCAATATCTCTGGCCCTTGCTGGTTACCAATAGTGATGTTATGCGTACTGTCCAAATTGGCCTATCCATGCTGCAATGGGATCAGGCGGCAGCTTGGAACTCGATGATGGCTGGCGTAATCTTGGTGTCTATTCCAACAGCATTGCTGCTAGTCTTGGGACAGAAGCAGCTTGTGCGTGGGCTGACCAAGGGGGCGATAAAGGGATAGCTTTTTAAGATGATTTGATGGAGGGTGAGAGAATGGTTAGTAAAAAACTTATTGCCGTACTGGTGTTGGTTGCTTTCGCCGCATTGCTGACAGGTTGCGGAGCAACCAAGGAAGCGCCTGCAGCCGACACAAAGAAACCGGTTAAAGTGGTATTTTGGTATTCACTCGCCGGCAAGATTTCTGAAACCACTAAGAAGATGGTAGAAGAATTCAACAAGACCCATCCGGATATTCAAGTCGAGGCCATCTACCAGGGTTCCTATGATGACTCAATTAACAAATTGAAACAATCTATTCAATCGAAGAGCGCTCCTCACGTCATCCAGATTTATGATATTGGCACCCGTTTTATGATCGATAGCAAATCAGTCGTACCTGCCCAGAAGTGGATAGATACAGACAAAATCGACGTGGCTAAATTTGAAAAGAATATCATGGGCTATTACACAGTAGACAACAAGCTGTATTCTATGCCGTTCAATACATCGACGCCAATACTCTATTATAACAAAGACGCCTTTAAGGCAGCTGGTCTCGATCCTGAGAAGCCGCCACGCACCTTTGAAGAAGTGGCCGAAGCAGCTCGTAAGTTAACCGTTAAAGAAGGCGGTAAAGTAACCCGTTCCGGTATGTCAATTGCGATTTATGGCTGGTTCTTTGAACAACTGATGGCCTTGCAGAACGCAACCTATGCGAACAACAATAATGGCCGCGATAGTTTAGCGACTGCTGTTACTATTAACGGTCCAGAAGGTGAAAAGATTCTTAACTGGTGGAACGATATGGTGAAAGAAGGCTCGGCTGCCAACATGGGCCGCAAAACAGCTGATACCCAGAAGGCGTTTGTCGGCGGACAAATCGCGATGACCATTGATTCAACCGCCGTTCTAGGCGACATCATGAATGGTGTTGGTGGCAAGTTCCAAGTTGGTACTGCGTTTATGCCACGTCCAGCAGATTCCAAAGGCGGAGTCATTATTGGCGGCGGTTCACTGTGGATGTTGAGTGGACATTCAGATAAGGAAGAAAAAGCCGCTTGGGAGTTTGTCAAATTTATGACTTCTGCGAAGCAACAAGCCTATTGGCACATCAACACAGGCTATTTCCCTGTAACCCAATTGGCCTATGATGATCCCGATCTCAAAAAGCATCAAGAAAAGTATCCGCAATTTAAGGTTGCCGTCGATCAACTGCATGCAACACCTGTCACCCGGCCGACCCAGGGCGCTCTACTAGGCGTATTTACCCAAGCTCGTCAAGAGGTTGAAGGCGCAATCGAGCGGACACTTACCGGTCAAGCAAGTGCCAAAGACTCTTTAACAAAAGCGCAGGATACGATTAATGCTTCCATTGGGCGTTATAACCAAACAATAAAATAATATTGCGTTTCGTTCAATCAATAAGAGCGAGGTTGCGTTTTGCCGCAGAGTACGCAAAGGCTAATCCTCTGCGGGACCCTCTGCGTACTCTGCGGTTAACGTTTTTTCCCTCGGGATATGGGAGGAGAATGCTTTGGCTGAAGTCCGGCTAAGTAATATTACAAAGATGTTTGGGATGCAAACAGCAGTAGCGACCATGAATCTTACCATTACAGATGGTGAGTTTATGGTGCTGGTGGGACCATCGGGTTGCGGCAAAACCACTACTTTGCGCATGATCGCTGGTTTGGAAGAGCCGACCGAAGGTGACATCTATATCGGAACCCGTAATGTTACCTATCTAGAGCCCAAAGACCGCGACATCGCTATGGTCTTTCAAAACTACGCACTTTACCCGCACATGAAGGTTTTTGATAATCTCGCATACAGTATGAAGCTTGCCGGTGTTGCCAAACAGCGAATCCGCGAGCAGGTGGATACAGCAGCCGCACTGCTGGGTATCGCCAATCTGCTTGACCGTTATCCGCGAGAATTATCAGGTGGACAACAACAGCGAGTTGCTCTCGGCCGTGCCATTGTCAGACAGCCTCAGGTGTTTCTCATGGATGAACCGCTCAGTAATCTTGACGCAAAACTTAGGGTACAGACCCGGGCCGAATTGATTAAGCTTCATCAGCAACTAAAAACAACCGTCGTCTATGTTACCCATGACCAAGTTGAGGCAATGACGATGGGAACACGGATTGTTGTCATGAAAGACGGCATTGTACAGCAAGTTGGCACACCAGCCGAGATTTACCGCCAGCCTGCCAATATGTTTGTCGGCGCCTTTGTCGGATCACCACCAATGCAATTCTTGCGCGGCGAGTTAAGCGGGGAACAGGATGATGCGTTTTTCAAAAGTGAGGGATTTGCGATACCGCTCCCAGTAAAAGGCGACATTACTTTCGACAAGAGGAATGTATCACTGGGATTCCGTCCGGAGAATTTGACTTTCTGCATTGCAACAGAGAACGATTGGGCGATCCCCTGTATCGTGGAAGTCGTCGAAAACATTGGCGGCGAAGCATTAGTTCATGCACGGACTACGGGGGGAAGTCCGCTGATTGTAAAGCTTACTGATCTCGAAACGATCCCCACTCCAGGTGAACAGGTGAAAGTCCGGGCAGCGAAAGGCAATCTGCATTTATTTGACATGGCTAGCACGTTGTGTGTGGCAACTGTCAAAGTGACGGCATAAAAGCATTGATAAAAATAAAAAGCCCCTCGAGGGGCTTTTTTATTTTGGCCAAATATCCGGGTAATCAGTAAAGATGGCGTCAACCTCCATTGACTTGACGAAATCATACTGATCGAGGTGATTGACGGTAAAGGTATGAATCTTGATTCCATGGTGCTTGGCTTCACTCGCCCACAGCGAATCGATGGATTCCCAAGCGGGATGCAGATAATCGGCTTGGCTCTGCCGGCAGAATTCCAGAGGATCTAGCGGGCGGCATGTAAACAGGGCACCGGTTTTAATTCTCGGACAAAGCTGCTTGGTCATCAGCAAAGAGGGATGAAAAAAGGAAGATATGAAAACCTGCTCAACAAGATCATATTTTTTTACTGCTTCAATTACCTTGCTCTCAATACCAGTGTATATCACCGGACCATTTTTAATTTCGATATTAAGCCTCATTCCTGTCGAGGCAAACCAACGAAGAAATTCTTCCAGAGTAGGGATTGTTTCACCTCTGAAGTCACTATGAAACCAGGAGCCGAAGTCCAGCTGTTTAATTTCCGCAAGCGTATAATCCTTTATCCAGCCCTGTCCATTACTGGTTCTGTTGACACTGTGATCATGACAAATCACGGGGACACCATCTTTAGTTAGCTGAACATCAAGCTCAATGCCGTCGGCACGCATGGCATAAGCTTTTTGAAAGGCACACAGCGTATTTTCCGGCGCATACGCACGGGCGCCGCGATGTGCGAAGATATCCATCCAGATCCCTCCTCAACTGTCGGTGAATATGGGTAGCTTCTCGATCTGCCTGGAGATTCCTGCTGAACTGGCTGAGGATTGTAAAAATTGGAATGATAGATTGCATTTCAGTAATGATCAGCATATAATAATCATATAATCGCATAAACGATTATATGATTATACAAGTTGGGAAAGAGGTGGATTTATGCTGAATTTGCTCGATGTTTTAAAAGGACTATCTGATGCGACGCGTTTGCGAATCGTAAACCTTTTATATGAAAAAGAGCTCTGCGTCTGTGACATTATGGAGACATTGCAAATATCACAGGCAAAAGCATCGAGACATCTGATCTATCTTAAAAATGCTGGCCTGGTGAAAGACCGGAAGCAGGCTCAGTGGGCGTATTATTCAATGTATAAGGATGATCGCTTGCAGTTCATCGATAGTTTGGTATATGACAACCTGAGAAATCTAGAACCATACAAAAAGGACATGGAAAATCTGAATAAATGGTTAAGAAACAAGGATGTACAATGCGACTAATTCAAAATGTAAGGAGAGATTATGATGAAAAATATTGAAATTTTTGACCCTGCCATGTGCTGCTCAACCGGAGTGTGCGGTCCTTCGATTGATCCTGAGTTGATGAGAATAGCGACAGTGATTAATTCGCTGAAAGAAAAAGGAATTATCATCAAAAGGCACGGCTTGTCTAGCGAACCACAAGATTTTATTGCCAATAAAGTGATCAGCGATATTCTCCAAAAAGAGGGAGCCGATGTTCTGCCTGTAACACTTGTCGATGGTGAAGTAGCCAAAACAAAGGAATATCCTAGTAATGAAGAGCTTTCAAAGTGGTTAGATGTTGAAATCAAACCCCATCAATTAAGGAAATTTGGCCGAGGATTTGGCTGCGGCCCCAAGGGGTGTTGTTAAGTGGCTGCTAACTACGAAGCTTTTGATCTAGGTAAAATACAGATAACAAAATACTTGTTTTTCACCGGTAAAGGCGGTGTAGGTAAAACGTCTACTGCTTGTGCTGTTGCTGTTAATTTAGCCGATGTTGGGAAAAAAATTTTACTGATCAGCACAGACCCTGCATCAAATTTACAGGATGTTTTTAATACAGAGCTTGATGGCAAAGGAGTGCCAATCGATGGCGTGCCTGGGCTTGTCGTTGCCAACCTCAATCCAGAGGAAGCAGCCAGAGAGTACAGAGAATCAGTTATCGGTCCTTACAAAGGAAAACTGCCTGACAGTGTCATTGCCAGTATGGAGGAGCAGCTATCTGGTTCTTGTACAGTCGAAATTGCAGCCTTTGACCAATTCTCAAACTTCATCACCGACAAGGCAACCGAGAATAACTACGACTACATCATTTTTGATACCGCGCCGACCGGCCATACGCTCAGGATGCTGCAACTGCCATCAGCCTGGAGTAATTTTATCAGCGAAAGCACGCATGGTGCATCTTGTTTAGGTCAGCTCGCAGGGCTTGAAGACAAAAAAGGTATGTATAAAGATGCGGTTGCTAATCTTGCAGACAAGGATAAAACAACTCTCATACTGGTCTCGCGCCCAGAGGAAACTCCATTGCTTGAAGCAGAACGCTCAAGCCTGGAACTTAGTGATTTGGGCATACACAACCAGCTTTTAATTATTAATGGGGTGTTGGGTGAAGCGTCTGATTCTTTATCGCAAATAATAGTCGATAAGCAACAGAAAGCAATGGACAATATGCCGCAAGGCTTAAAGCGGTTTAAAACCTTTACTCTACCGCTTCGTTCCTACAATATTCTAGGGATTGAAAAGATCAGAGAATTTTTCAAAAGCGATAATTACGAAACCGTTAGCGCAGGCGGAAAATCACTTGACCTGAAACAGCTTAACGTGCTGATTGACGATATTTATGCAACCGGCAAAAAGGTTATTTTCACAATGGGTAAGGGTGGTGTTGGCAAGACGACCATCGCAGCCACAATTGCCCTGGCTCTCGCAAGAAAAGGTGTTAAAGTGCACTTAACCTCGACTGACCCGGCCGATCATCTTAGCTATGTCATCAAAGATGTCGAGAATATAACACTCAGCAAAATTGATGAAAAGCAAGAACTGCTTAACTATCAAAACGAAGTGTTGAGTAAGGCTCGTGAAACGATGAATGAAGCTGATATTGCCTATATCGAGGAAGATTTACGCTCGCCTTGCACCCAAGAGATTGCTGTATTCAGAGCGTTTGCTGAGATAGTCGATAAGGCTGAAGATGAAGTCGTGGTTATTGATACCGCGCCAACTGGTCATACCCTGTTACTACTGGATTCTACTCAAAGCTATCACAAAGAGGTAGGAAGAACAAAGGGAGAAATTCCACTTTCAGTGCAAAGACTATTGCCCAGGCTGCGGGATGATAGGCAGACAGAGGTTGTTATTGTGACTCTGCCTGAAGCGACTCCGGTCTTTGAAGCATCGAGACTGCGTGAAGACTTAAAGAGAGCGGGGATAAATAACAAATGGTGGGTCGTCAATCAGTGCCTATCCATGACTGAGACCAACAATGCTATGTTACTTGCACGCGCTGAAGCTGAAAAACAATGGCTGGAGAAAGTGAGAGCAATAAGTTCTGGTAATGTTGTCGCCATACCTTGGCTCGAAGATGCGTCAGTAACCAATATAAGCAAATTCACTAATATATAACTTAAATATTTGTAGAAGGGCGATTGCCATGGAAACTAGAAATAAAGTCAGGTTATCCTTTTTAGACAGATTTTTGACCTTGTGGATATTTATTGCGATGGCTGTCGGGGTTTTAGGAGGCTATTTATTTCCCAACTTGGCAAAATCGCTGGGAACGTTTAGTACCGGGGCAATATCGTGGCCAATAGCCATTGGGCTTATCGTGATGATGTATCCGCCCCTTGCCAAGGTGAAGTATGAACAGATTGGTAGAGTTGTTCAAAATAAAAAGGTATTTACCTTCTCTCTCATTCAGAATTGGCTTATCGGACCTATTTTAATGTTTGCCCTGGCGGTAGTATTTCTCGGGGATATGCCGGGCTTTGCCATTGGGCTTATCATCATCGGTTTGGCTCGCTGCATTGCGATGGTAATCGTGTGGAACACCCTGGCCAAAGGTGATAATGAGTATTGCGCTGCCATAGTCGCGCTAAACTCAATATTTCAGATTTTGTTATACACCGTATATATCTATATCTTTGTCACCCTGATTCCTAAATGGCTGGGACTTTCCTGGGGCGGCCAGATTGTTGATGTATCGATGTGGGAAGTAGCCAAGAGTGTGCTGATCTATCTGGGAATTCCCTTTGCAGCAGGCTTTACCTCGAGATTTGGCTTGATAAAAGTTAAGACCAAAGAATGGTATGAATCAGTATTCATCCCCAAAATTTCACCGCTGGCTTTAATCGCGCTGCTGTACACGATTGTGATCATGTTTATTACCAAAGGCGAAGAAATTATTAATAATCCTGGCAATGTTGTTAGAATTGCTATACCTATGCTGATTTACTTTGCCGTAATGTTCTTTGTTAGCTTCTATATGTCCTATCGGGGTGGCTTTAAATATGAGCAAACAGTAACCTTGGCGTTTACGGCAGCCAGCAACAATTTTGAATTGGCGATTGCCGTTGCTGTAGCCGTGTTTGGCATTGCCTCTGATGTCGCGTTTACTGCCGTCATCGGACCGCTTGTGGAAGTGCCGGTCATGATAGCCTTGGTGAATTCAGCGCTGTATTTTAAGCATCGATATTTTAATGAACAAGGCGAGCCAAAGAGGATGAATGCAAGATAGTTATTATCGGTGCTGTAGCGGCCGGTACATCGGCCGCTGCCAAGGCAAGAAGAAACAATGAGAATGCGGAAATTAAATTATTTGAAATGGACAGTGACATTTCCTATTCAGCATGTGGCTTACCATATTACATCGGGTCTAAAGTTGAGAGTTCGGACCAATTGGTACCAAGAAATGCAGCGTTTTTTAAGAGTAAATACAACGTAGATATTTTCACCGGCCATCAAGTTTTGGCTATAAATCCTGAGTTAAAAACACTTGAGGTAAAAAAACTATCATCTTCAGTTGCACTCGTGCCTGTGCTGCCGGGTTTTAACCAGAGGCATGGAGCTAGGATCACCCACGCATATGGAACAATGTATTTCCTTTACCGGCGAGGTTGCCGAAGAAACGGCAAAAATCATTATTCGAGAATTGAACGCATAAGACATAGCTAGAAAGGGATTGTTGCAGAAGCTGCGACAATCCCTTTTTAGCTACAGGGATTTCTGTGAAAAAATTAATTTTATCTATTGACAGGACATCTGTATTTGTATTAAATTGGATATAGATATTTATCTATGTAATAGAAGTATGTCTATGTTAAGGCGGTGAATTAAAATGGTCAACGAAATTTACGACAATGCAGCAATCTTCAAAGCTTTGGGTGACGGGACGCGGCTGAGGATTTTTGCCATGCTGTCTGAGTCAGAGCTGTGTGCCTGTCATATACTGGAGGAGTTTCAGATCACTCAACCAACCCTTTCCTATCACATGAAGGTTCTCACCGATTGTGGCCTGGTCCGTGGGGTTCGTGACGGCGCTTGGATGAAATACTCGCTGAATCCCGCTGCATTGCGCTCTGTAAGACAACTGTTCGAATTGTGCGAAGGTCAATCGGCGGGTCGGCAAGTTAATCGTAAGGAGCGATTGTCATGAGTATTTTCGAATGGCTAAACAACCAAGTATTGAAGATGGAATGGCTGTATAACGCAGTTACTCTGTTGCTAAATTATCTCGGTGTAGACACAAGCACGCAAATCGGCGGCAGTATTCACTTTTTTATTTATGATGTCATTAAAATCTTTATTTTATTGTCATTCCTGATCTTTATGATCTCTTACATCCAGAGTTTTTTCCCGCCTGAGCGCACCCGCAAAATCTTAGGACGCTTCAACGGGATTACGGCCAACATTTTAGGCGCTCTGCTGGGTACGGTAACTCCGTTTTGTTCATGTTCCTCGATTCCGTTATTCATCGGATTTACCAATGCCGGGCTGCCGATTGGGGTTAGTTTTTCATTCTTGATTTCCTCGCCGTTGGTCGATCTGGCATCCATCATTCTGCTTGCCAGTATCTTTAATTGGAAAATAGCAATTGCCTATGTGTTTCTAGGGCTTGTCTTGGCAGTCATTGGCGGTACGATCATCAGCAAGGCTAAACTCGAAGAATATGTGGAGCCATTTGTCTTCAACGGAACAATGGCTACAACTGAATCTGTAGAGTTGACAACCAGCCAGCGGCTAAAGTATGCCAAAGAGCAAGTTTGGCTGATCTTTCAACGTGTTTGGATGTATGTTTTGTTTGGCGTCGGTATCGGCGCCGCCATTCATAACTGGATTCCGCAACATGTCATTACAGCGTTGCTCGGTCAAGACAAGATTTACTCTGTGTTTCTTGCCACCCTGATCGGCATACCGATATATGCAGACATTTTCGGCACATTACCAATCGCCGAGGCGCTAGTTGCGCGAGGTGTTGGCCTCGGAACAGCTTTATCGTTAATGATGGCAATCACCGCCTTATCGCTGCCGTCCATCATCATGCTAAAAAATGTGGTCAAGACAAAACTGCTGACTATCTTTGTCACTATCGTAGCAGTGGGGATCATGATCATCGGCTACACGATGAATGCGCTTGCCTTTCTGTTTATTTAATCGTAACCCCTTGTCTAGAACTCGATAATTATGGAGGAAAAGTCATGAACGAAGAAATCCGTGAACAGGTAAGACAAAAGTATGCTCAGGCGATTAAGTCGAAATCGAGTTGTTCCAGCTCAACTGGATGCTGTGGAGGCAGGCAGGAAGCGCTCAACGCTATTACTGGCAATCTTTATCATGCGGATGAATTAGTCGGCTTGCCAGAAGATATGGTCTCAGCATCCTTCGGTTGCGGCAATCCTACTGCCCTAGGAAATCTTTATGCCGGTGAAACAGTGCTAGATCTAGGTAGCGGTGCAGGGCTCGATGTGTTACTGTCTGCCAACAGGGTCGGTCCATCCGGAAAGGTATATGGGCTTGATATGACAGATGAAATGCTTGAAGAAGCCAACGCTAATAAGCAGAAATCAGGATTAACTAATGTTGAATTTCTGAAAGGACATATTGAGGACATTCCTTTGCCAGAGGCTAGCGTCGATGTCGTGATTTCTAATTGCGTCATAAATCTATCCACAGATAAAGACCTAGTCTTTCGCGAAATATACCGGGTTCTGAGACCTGGTGGAAGAGTTGCGGTATCCGATGTCGTTACAACCAAGCCGATACCTGAGAAAGTTCGGAACAGCATGCTTGCGTGGGCGGGTTGTTTAGCCGGTGTTTTAACTCGCGATGAATATGCAGTTAAATTGTCTAATGCGGGCTTTGAGAATGTTGAAGTTGTTGTCACCAGGGTATACGACTTGACTGGTCCTGGCGTGAGGGAGATTGTTCTCGGCGTGACCGATGAGGAATTTGAACAACTAAACGGTTCGATAATCAGTAGCTTTACTCGGGCCAGAAAACCTACTGTTCGCCTCAATGCCGGTATCGACTACACTATCCGTCCCGCCCAAGCAGAAGACCTGCCTGCTATCGAAAAGCTGCTAACAGCGAGCGGGTTATTGGCCATAGAAGTAGCAGCTAATCTAAAAAATTTCTTGGTGGCCGACTACGCCGGAGTCATCGGCGTCATCGGCAGCGAATACGTCGGTCAGGCGGTTCTTCTCCGTTCGTTGGCGGTCGATCCTGCCTGTCGAAGCGTCGGCGTCGCTGAGGCATTGATGACTGAGGCCATGAAAAGGGCCAAAACAGCTATGGCTACGAAGGTATATTTGTTTACCAATACCGCATCCGGATACTTTACCAATCGTGGCTTCCAGTCTATCGAGCGGGACCAGGTGCCGTCGGAGTTTTTGAACAGCCGATCAGTAAGTACCTGTTGCTCATTGGCCTCTACCGCAATGACGCTCGAACTAGAATAAACACCAGGAAATAATTTAATTGGAGGAATAAACAATGAAAATTGAGATTTTGGGTCCAGGCTGCCAAAATTGCATTACATTGTACAACAATGCCGCACAAGCGGCGGAGGAGTTGGGTATTGCCGCTGAAATCGTCAAAGTACAAGACTTTAAGGAAATTATGAAATACGGTGTCATGAGTACACCAGCGCTGGTAATCGACGGAGTTGTCAAAGTAGCCGGGAAAGTAGCGAATAAGCAGGAGATTAAAGATGTCTTGAAGGGGTGATGGGTGAAAAGCTGCACGGCGAAAGACGGTATGCGGCTTTTTCTCTTCGCGCCAGAAAGTGCAAAGGAGTGGATTCGGATTGACAAATGAGCAAAATGGGCTAAATACGAGCTGTTGCTCTTGCAACTCAGGATGCTGTGGTTCAACAGAGAGCGCCGGCATAGCGAAGCGGCATATTTGTATTGACTTTATGTATCTGGACTTAAGTGTTTGCAGTAGATGCCAAGGAACGGACGACACGCTTTATGACGCTATTGCCGAAACTTCAGCCGTTCTAAAAGCGACGGATGTTGATGTAACAGTTAATAAAATGCATGTTGCTAGTGAGGAGCAAGCCCGCCAGCTACGTTTCTCCAGTTCCCCTACTATTCGCGTAAATGGTCGAGATATTCAAATGGAAATAAGAGAAAGCCTGTGCGAATCCTGTGGTGATTTATGTGGCGACGAAGTAGACTGCCGGTTATGGGTATACCAAGGAAAAGAGTACACTGTACCGCCCAAGGCGATGATTATCGATGCAATCTTGCGTGACGTCTATGGAAATGCCGAGAATTCTATAAGCCCTGTTGAAGAGTTTATAGTTCCCGATAATCTCAAACGCTTTTTTCAATCTAAACAGCGAAAGGATAGCGAAGATGGCTATGAAAACCAGTTGGCGGGTAAACTGGTTGGGCCTTGCTGTGAGAGGTCGCTACGATAGAAGAGCAAGAAAGATGTAATTGCAGCGTCCGGACAGCAATCACAAAGTTGAGTCATGCCCAGTCTGCAGTCTGGTGGAGCTTGAGGAGGAGACGCTGAACAATTGCTGGATCAGTAGGTTAAAGACCTGGCTCAGGCAGCGAAAAACGAGCGTACCGAGTTACGGCAAGGCTACTGCTCCGGCCACTACGGCAGAAATTTGATACCACCCCTGGGAGTGTAACCCTAAAAGTCCCTAAACTTAAAGGCATTCCCTTTGAAACGGCTATCATATGTACCCAGAATGCCGCAAGAAGCCAGGTGGCAGAGGCATTTTTTAGAGGTATATAGTGCTGGACTTGCGCCTATTGGCGTGAACCCCTTAGCGGTTTTCGGCTTAACGGCAGGGTTGCCTCTGATCTGAGTTCGGGTACCGTCATAGATGGGACCCGAACCGTTTTTGTTCAGGCGAACATAAGGTGAGGCATAGAGCAGTTCTATATTTTTTATTGAGGCATACCTTTATTACAAGCTATAGGGTATGTCTAGTTCTTTTTTGACTAAGGATGTACGGGCTATTCAATTTGAGGAGGAAAAGTGTATGAAAAAAATCATCAACTCACCGGAACAAGTCGTGGAGGAAATGCTTCAGGGTGCTGTTCTTGCCCATCCGGGGTATTTACGAAGGGTGGAAGGGTTTCAGGTTCTTGTTCGTGCGAACACGCCTGTTGAAGGCAAAGTCGCGCTGGTCAGCGGCGGCGGCAGCGGTCACGAGCCCTCCCATGGAGGCTATGTAGGGAAGGGAATGCTTGACGGAGCTGTGGCTGGAGCTGTATTTACCTCGCCAACGCCTGATCAGGTTTATGAGGCCATCAAAGTGGTTGATGGCGGACAGGGCGTTCTGTTAGTCATCAAAAACTATACTGGCGATATCATGAACTTCGAAATGGCGGCAGAACTGGCAGAAGCGGATGGAATCAAAGTGGATAGAGTTGTTGTCAATGACGATGTCGCGGTAGAAAACAGTACTTGGACGACAGGCAGGCGTGGCATTGCCGGAACAGTATTCATTCATAAAATTGCTGGTGCAAAAGCCGAAACTGGCGCGGAGCTTGCTGAAGTAAAACGCGTTGCCGAAAAAGTCGTTACCAATGTCCGTTCCATGGGGATGGCGATTTCGCCTTGTACCGTACCGGCTGCCGGTAAGCCTAGCTTTACCTTGGATGAGACAGAAGTCGAAATCGGCATGGGGATACACGGCGAACCTGGAACCCACAGAGAAAGCCTGCGTCCTGCCGACGAAACGGTGGAACACCTGTTGAACAAGATCACAGCCGATCTTCCATTCGGTTCAGGGGATGAAGTTGCTGTGATGGTAAACGGCCTGGGAGCTACTCCGCTAATGGAACTGTATATTGCTAACCGTAAGGTGGCCGAGATGCTGGCAGAAAAGAACATCACTGTCGCAAAAACGTATGTCGGCAACTTCATGACCTCGCTGGAGATGGCAGGCTTTTCTATCACTCTGCTTAAGCTGGATGAAGAGTTGAAGCAGCTATTGCTGGCGCCTGCAGATACGCCGGCTCTGGTTCAGGTTTGAAGCTAGTACCTTGGCAAAGTCAAAAGTTAGCTTTAGGGCGAGGCAAAACGGCAAAAGACAAGGAAGTGCCGACGACGCATACTGGAAGGGGTCTGCTAGGAGGTGCTGACGCCGTATTTTGCCGTTTTGACCGCCATCAAGCCTGAGTTATAACTTTGTCAAGGTGCTAGGTACGTTTTACCACAGAGAGCACAGAGTGTCGCAGAGTACACAGAGGTACAGTTCGTAATGATGGTTTTTCTTATCTGACGGAGGGATAACGATGGCAAATTGTCTGATTGCAGCAGTAGAAGCCATTGGTGCGGCAATCGCCAGTAATAAAGAGGTACTGACCAGTCTGGATGCGGCGATTGGAGATGCTGATCATGGCATCAATATGGCACGGGGATTTCAGGCTGTCAGTGGAAAACTGAGTACGCTTGCGCAAACAGCAGACGCCGCCACTGTCCTAAAAACTGTTGGCATGACACTGATTACAACAGTCGGCGGGGCTTCGGGACCATTATACGGAACGGCTTTTCTCCGGGCTGCGGCAGCAGGTCAGGGGAAGAATACGCTTTCGCCAAGTGATGTAGGAAACATGCTGGCGGCAGCAATCGCCGGCATCAAAGAACGAGGTAAAGCAGTACGTGGAGAAAAAACGATGCTGGATGCCTTGGAACCTGCCTATGAAGCCTTTAAGTCAGCAGAACAGCAGGGCAGGTCTCTGGTTGAGTGTCTGGCGGCGGCTCGGGAAAGTGCGCTTGACGGTGTTATGTTCACCAAGTCAATCATTGCTACAAAGGGGCGCGCCAGCTATCTCGGAGAGCGCAGTCTTGGCCACCAAGATCCTGGAGCAACGTCTGCTTACCTAATTATTGCGGCATTGGAAGAATTTTGCCGGTCGCAGGAACAGAGGGAAGAATGATGGTCGGTATCGTTATAGTGTCACATAGCGCAAAGATCGCTGAGGGAATCTGCGACCTAGCACGGCAAATGGGAAGAGAAGGGCAAATAATTCTTCCGGCGGGCGGGATGCCGGACGGGGGCATTGGTACGGACGCAATGCTGATTTACAAATCATTGATTGATGCGGACGACGGTGACGGCGTGATCGTGCTGGCGGACTTAGGAAGCGCTGTGCTCAGCACGGAAACCGCTTTCGAATTTTTATGCGAAGAACAGCGAAGCCGGGTCGCAATCGCTGATGCGCCTGTAGTTGAGGGGGCTATCCTGGCCACGGTTCAGGCCTCAGTGGGGGCTGCGCTTCCAGAAGTCATGGAAGCTGCGATAAGTGCGCGAGAGTTGAAAAAAGTATGACTAAGTGAAATAATTAACTTGTCTGCGCATTACGTAACAGAGTAATAATCTGAAATATCCGGAATATGTTTTAGCAAGTGAATAAATCGGACGAGAGATGAAGAGAAGTCCAACGCATGTCCCGCCAAGACGGGCTATCGCTGGATTTCTTTTCCTGTCTGCAGTAAGGGGGTGGGAGCGAACTGCGTACGGGGTGGTGTTTACTCTAGCAAAATTATTGAAGTAGGAGGAGAAAAACATGACAAGTCCATTCCTCGGTGAGTTCATGGGCACATTGGTATTAATTCTTCTGGGCGACGGGGTTGTGGCCAACGTCGTATTGAAAAAATCCAAAGGGGAAAATTCTGGGTGGATAGTCATAGCTACAGGCTGGGCCTTCGCTGTTGTTTTGGGGGCGTTTGTCGCAGTCGCCACGGGTTCGGTGCAAGCCGACTTGAATCCGGCCGTTACCTTGGCGAAAATGCTGAATAACGTTTATACTGCACCTCTGGCGGCAAGCCTTATGGTGGCACAGGTACTTGGCGCGTTTGTTGGTGCTTGTCTTGTCTATTTTATGTATCTGCCGCATTGGAAAGTCACGGAAGACCCCGGCGCGAAGCTGGCTGTTTTCTCTACCGGTCCTGCCATCCGTGATACAACAGGCAATCTGATTTCAGAAATTCTTGGAACTGCCATGCTGATGTTCGCGTTCTTTGCTATCTTCTCCAAGCCGGTTGGTGCTTTAGCTCCTGGCCTTGGCACTTTCCTAGCCGGTGTTGTGGTCTGGTCCATGGGTTTGAGCCTTGGCGGACCGACCGGGTATGCCATCAACCCGGCTCGCGACTTAGGACCGCGAATTGCGCATGCCGTGTTACCGATTCCCGGCAAAGGAGATTCTGACTGGGGTTATTCCTGGATACCGGTAGTCGGTCCAATGATTGGAGGCACAATCGCCTACGCAATCGCTAAAATAGTGGGTCTGGCCGCATAGTTAGCCCATTAAGTAGGTAAATTTCAAGCTTAGCCCGAAATAAAACGATGATAACGAGAAAAGGGAGTGGATATTATGACGAAAAAATATATCCTCGCACTTGATCAAGGGACAACAAGCTCCAGAGCGATTATTTTTGACGAAACCTCCAGCATTGTTGCTGTTGCGCAAAAAGAATTCACCCAGATCTATCCGAAGCCGGGCTGGGTCGAACATAATGCTGAAGAAATCTGGAGCACCCAGATTGGTGTTGCAGCCGAAGTATTAGCCAAAGCAGGGATCGACCCCAGCGCAATCGCGGCAATCGGTATTACCAATCAGCGCGAAACGGCAGTTGTCTGGGATAAAGCGACCGGAAAGCCTATCTATAACGCGATTGTCTGGCAATCTCGTCAGACTATGGACATTTGCAACGATTTGAAAGCCAAAGGTCTGGAAAGCGTCTTTAGACAGAAAACCGGTTTAGTTGTTGATGCGTATTTCTCAGGCACCAAGGTGAAATGGATTCTTGATCATGTGGAAGGCGCCCGGGAACGTGCGGCGAAAGGCGAAGTACTGTTTGGAACAATCGACACCTGGCTAATCTGGAAACTGACTGGCGGCAAGGTGCACGTGACAGATTACTCGAATGCATCACGTACTCTGATGTATAACATCCACGAACTGAAATGGGATCCCGAACTGCTCGCAGCTCTTGATGTGCCTGAAGCCATGCTGCCAACAGTTCGTCCGTCGAGTGAAAAGTATGGCGATACCGATCCATCCGTTTTCTTGGGAGCATCGGTGTCGATTGCCGGAGCGGCTGGCGATCAGCAAGCTGCCTTGTTCGGGCAAACCTGCTTCCTGCCTGGCATGGCGAAAAATACCTATGGTACTGGCTGTTTCATGCTGATGAATACCGGCGACAAAGTATATGAGTCGAAAAACGGGCTTCTGACGACGATCGCCTGGGGCATTGATGGGAAAGTAGAATATGCGCTGGAAGGCAGTATCTTTATCGCTGGCGCTGCAGTGCAATGGCTGCGGGATGGATTAAAACTCATTGAAACGGCGCCAGATTCTGAATACTATGCCAGAAAAGTAAGCGATACAGAAGGCGTCTATGTCGTTCCTGCCTTTGCTGGTCTAGGTGCTCCGTATTGGGATATGAAAGCCCGCGGAGCCATCCTCGGCTTAACCCGCGGCACGTCAAAAGCTCACATCGTCCGGGCGACGCTGGAATCGATGTGCTACCAGACGAAAGACGTCTTAAGCGCTATGGAAGCTGATTCTGAAATCAAATTGCAGGCATTGAAAGTTGATGGCGGAGCGGTGGTCAATAATGTGCTCATGCAATTCCAGGCTGATATACTCGGCGTGCCGGTTGACCGTCCGGAAGTTACTGAGACGACAGCTCTTGGCGCCGCATATTTGGCCGGTCTCGCAGTAGGCGTGTGGGAAACTAAAGAAGACCTGGTCAAGAATTGGCAACTCAATGCGCGGTTTGAAGCTTCGATGGATGACGCACAACGCGAAAAGCTTTACAAAGGATGGCAAAAAGCCGTCAAACGCGCAATGGATTGGGAAGATTGAACAAGACTTCATTCAGCGGGGGATTTACCCTCCCGCCGAATGTTAGTCGCATCCATACCGGACTTAGCCGCACTTGGGCACAAGGTGAATTGCCCCACAGGGGCAAGAGAAGGTACCCTGGGGTACCCGCCTACAGAGGCGGGGGGCTTAGTGCGGGTTAGTCCGGTGATAAAAACAACATATAGAGGGACATAGAGAATGAGAGAAGGTCCTCGATTTCTGGCCGAAGGCCAGCGAGGGCCTTTTCTTTTCATGAGACAAGCGCAAAGGATGTGAAGGGATGTCAGCGGAAAGCACAGATGTTGTAATCATCGGCGGTGGCATCGTTGGCTCAGCAATTGCGAGAGAATTATCCCGTTATCAGCTGGCAGTCATTTTGTTGGAAGCGGAAACCGATGTGGCCATGGGAACCTCTAAAGCAAACAGTGCTATCCTGCATGCTGGTTTTGATGCTAAGCCGGGGACCTGGAAAGGCAAACTGAACGTGAGGGGCAACCATCTTTATCATCAATTGTGGCAAGACTTGAGCCTGGATGTGGATTGGATGGGATCTCTGGTTGTGGCCAAAGACGATGCGGAGCAGGCCACAATAGAAGAATTGCTGGCTCGCGGCAACCAAAACGGAGTGCCGAATCTAGAAATATTGTCGGCTGATCAGCTGTTGGAACGCGAACCAAACTTAGCGACTGATGTCACTGGCGCGCTATGGGCGCCAAGCGCCGGAGTTGTCTGCCCGTTTGGCGCGGTTTTTGGCTTTATAGAGAATGCGATCCGTAATGGTGTTACCCTATTGCGAGAATGTCCGGTGCAAGGCATTGTGATCGATAATGGACGAGTTGTCGGGGTTGTTACCCCACACGGCGTGATTCGCGCGCGATTCATTATTAATGCCGCCGGAATTCAGGCAGACGCAGTTGCACGCATGGCGGGGGATAACAGCTTTACAATACATCCACGCAAGGGTGAATACATTTTATTTGATAAAACTGTCCGCCAGCTGGTAAATACGGTAATTTTCCCAACTCCGTCTAAAGTGTCTAAAGGTATCTTAGTTTCGCCGACAGTTCATGGCAATCTGTTCATTGGGCCGGACGCGGAGGATGTTGCTGATAAAGATGACGTTTCGACCACTGCCGCAGGCATGGAACGAGTGATTAACGGCGCTCGCCGGATTGTTCCCCAGCTGCCGCTAGCTGCTGCAATCACCGAATTCTCCGGACTGAGAGCAGCCAGCGGCGATGGCGACTTTATCCTGCGCGAATCAGAAACTGCCAAAGGGTTAATTCATGCAGCAGGAATTCAGTCGCCAGGGTTTACTGCAGCTCCGGCCATTGCGGAAGTGATTGCAGATATTTTGCGGGAAGCAGGGCTGGCACTTATTGAAAAGGCCGAGTTCAATCCGGTCAATCCGCCACGTCGTGTTTTCCGGGAAATGAGCTGGCAGGAACGAGCAGAAATTGTGGCGCGAGATCCACTCTTTGGGCGAGTGATTTGCCGTTGTGAGACAGTGACTGAAGGCGAAATCGTTGCCACCATTCATTCCCCTTGCGGAGCGGTAACAGTCGACGGTGTCAAACGGCGCACCCGGGCTGGAACCGGACGTTGCCAAGGCGGTTTTTGCGGGCCCAGAGTTACGGCGATTATTTCCCGGGAACTGGGAATTCCCGTCACTGCAGTCCGTAAAGACGGCATACATTCATTTCTCTTCTCTGATAAACTGCCAGGTGTTTGTGAGGTGTCGACAGATGAGCAGCCTTAAATTCGATGTAGCTGTAATCGGCGGCGGCCCCGCCGGCTTAGCAGCGGCTTTGAGCGCTCGGACCGCAGGGGCCAAAGACGTGTTGGTTATTGAGCGAGACCGTGAGCTAGGCGGTATTCTGCAACAGTGCATTCACAACGGGTTCGGCTTGCACCGTTTTCACGAAGAACTCACAGGACCGACTTACTCTGGACGTTTCATCCGCCAAGTTAAGGCAGATGCAGGGATTACTGTTTGGGAAGATACACTAGTTTTAGAAGTGAGAAATGATAAGACCATTTGGGCCATTAATCCCCAACAAGGCCTTATTGGCATAACAGCTAAAGCAGTCGTTTTCGCGATGGGCTGTCGGGAAAGAACAAGAGGCGCGATCCGTATCCCCGGTTTACGTCCGGCCGGGATCTTTACCGCCGGGGCGGCTCAGCGAATGGTCAATATGGAAGGCTATATTACCGGTAAAAAAATTGTAGTACTAGGCTCAGGCGACATTGGGCTTATCATGGCAAGAAGGATGACGCTTGAGGGAGCGAAGGTGCAGGCTGTTGTTGAATTGTTGCCATACTCAAATGGCCTGACTCGCAATGTTGTTCAATGTCTAGAGGATTTCGGCATTCCACTTCATCTGTCTCACACGGTTAGCTTCATCCATGGCAAGGATAAAATTACTGGGGTTACAGTCGCGGCTGTCGACCAAGACCGTAACATCATTCCGGGGACTGAGTTTGAACTTGACTGTGATTGCCTCTTGCTATCAGTCGGCCTTATTCCTGAAAATGAACTGTCCCGCGGTATCGTTGATCTGGATGGACTAACAAGCGGACCGACAGTGAACCAATATAGACAGACTAGCTATGACGGTTTTTTTGCCGCCGGCAATGTAGTCCATGTTCATGACCTTGTCGATTTTGTCTCAGAAGAAGGCGATATTGCCGGAAAGTTTGCCGCACTTTATGCTCAGGGCAAGCTGCCGACTGCAACAAATGTTGTTGCAGTAAAAGCTGGCCAAGGCATTCGGACAGTCGTACCGCAGCGAATCAGTTGGCCGGATTCGTCGGGGAAAGTCAGGTTGTTTATGCGTGCGCAAGAACCGGCAGTTAGAGTAAAATTAAAAATTGCTGCCGGGGAAGACGTTCTTGTAGAACGACAGTTGCCGATTGCACGACCGGGAGAAATGATCGTTGTGGATGTTCCGTTTGATAAGATACCGGACTGTACCCAGGAAATTAGCGTTACGCTTCAGGCAGTGCAGGGAGGTGGACTGCGTGAATAACCAGGAACAAAAGGCCAGCAAGCGGCTAACTTGTATCGTCTGTCCGATGAGCTGTGTTGGCGAGGTCGAGATCGCTGACAACCAAATTGTGCGCATGGTTGGATTCACCTGTAAACGAGGCCAAGAGTATGCTAAAAACGAAGTGACAGCGCCCAAACGGGTCTTGACCACGACTATTCGAATCAGCAAAGGGGTTCTCCCGCTGCTTCCGGTTGTATCGCAAACTCCGTTGCCTAAGGAAAAAATAATCGAATGCGCTCGTTGCCTAGCAAATATTACTGTTAAGGCGCCTGTGAGAGAAGGCGACGCAGTATACAAAGATATTCTCGGGTTGGGGGTTGATATGATAGCGAGTCGGGATATAGAGGCAGTAGGTAAATAGGCTGAAGCCGTATCAGAAGTGGAGCAGTCGCCGCAAATCAGCGCCTGTTCCACTCCTGATACGAGATTTTTTCTGGTGCGTCACAACCAGGAGAAAGATCCGGATTTTTACTGTTGAATTTTCCAATTCTGTGATATACTACTGTTGGGACGAAAAATGTTCCGCCGGGACACATTTAATCCCAGCAGGGGAGACATGCTTACATATGGAAAATATAGTACGACTGCACCGTAGAATTGCTCCAGAGCTAATCGCGACAGTCGAAGAACGCTACCTGATACTTCGCCAAATTCTATACTCACAACCTGTTGGCCGCCGGGCGCTTGCCGCTTTGCTGGTATCAGGCGAACGCGTTGTGCGAGCACAGGTAGACTTCTTAAAAACCGCAGGCTTTGTGGAGTTTTCTCCTTTAGGCATGACAATCACACCAGACGGGCAGGATATTTTAGAAGAATTGGCTGATTATATTCGCCTCTTGCATGGCTTGACGAGTCTGGAACAAGAGTTGTCCTCAAGACTGGGACTTGGTCAAGTTGTCATCATTCCCGGGAATTCTGATGTTGATAGCGCAGTCAGGAAAGATTTGGGGCGAGCAGCGGCGGGCGTACTGGCCCGATACTTGGGCGAACCACTCACAGTGGCGGTCAGCGGTGGATCCACTATGGCTCGAATGGCTCACGCGTTCACCGAATCCTCACCGCAGACCCTGGTAGTGCCTGCGCGCGGGGCGCTCGGTGAACAGGTGGAGTATCAGGCAAATACGGTGGCGGCCGTACTGGCTGGAAAGCTTGGCGGCAAATACCGTTTGTTGAATATGCCTGATGCTGTGAGCGACCAGGCGCTGGCGGCTCTGTTGAACAGTGATGCGAATATCCGCGATGTGGCTGAGGTTGTCGGCCGCGCCGACATTCTCGTATACGGCGTGGGTCAGGCAGAACGCATGGCGATCCGGCGCGGGCTAAGCGCTGAAGTGATTACGGAAGTTCTGCAACGCGGTGCTGTAGGAGAAGCGTTAGGCGATTATTGCACATTAGCAGGGGAGATTGTGTATTCTACTGCCAGTGTAGGGCTGCGACTAAATGATCTCGTTGGCATCAGCCAGAGAATCATGATCGCCGGCGGGGCGAAGAAAGCAGCAGCCATTGTCGCTGTTGCTAATGCAAGTGGCGGCGGTATACTCGTGACTGATGAGGCTGCTGCCAGAGCCATTCAGGTAATAATAAACAACCATATAAAATAAAAAATGGGAGGAATAAACAATGACAACAAAAGTAGGAATTAACGGTTTTGGCCGTATCGGCCGCAATGTATTCCGGGCTGCTCTCGGCAATCCGGCAGTCGAGATTGTCGCAGTAAACGATTTGACTGACGCGCCGACACTGGCGCATTTGCTGAAATATGATTCAGTTCATGGTACTCTTAATGCTGATGTACGTGCAGAAGGCGACCAGATTATTGTCAATGGTAAAGCGATTAAGGTGCTGGCTGAGCGCGATCCCGCCAACCTGCCATGGAAGAACCTGGGGGTAGAAGTAGTCGTTGAATCTACCGGACGCTTTACTGATGGTGATAAAGCGGCTGCGCATCTAAAGGCCGGTGCCAAAAAAGTCATCATTTCTGCTCCAGCTAAAGGTGAGGACATTACCATTGTACTCGGGGTCAATGAAAAGAAATATGATCCCGCTACTCACCACATTCTGTCCAATGCTTCCTGCACGACCAACTGCTTGGCTCCGTTTGCCAAAGTCCTGCATGAAAACTTCGGCATTAAACACGGCTTGATGACTACCGTTCATTCGTATACCAACGATCAGCAGATTCTTGATCTGCCGCACAAAGATCTGCGCCGGGCCCGTGCTGCCGGCATGTCGATTATTCCGACCACTACTGGCGCGGCCAAAGCTGTAGCGCTTGTTCTGCCAGAATTGAAAGGTAAACTGAATGGCTTTGCCATGCGCGTTCCTACACCAAATGTTTCTATCGTCGATTTAGCGGTTGAACTTGAGAAACCTGCCAGCGCCGAAGAAATCAATGCCGCACTAAAAGCAGCCGCTGAAGGTGAACTCAAGGGAGTTTTGGCCTATACTGAGGAACCGCTTGTCTCGCGTGATTTTAACGGCAATCCGAATTCTTCCATTGTTGACGGACTATCTACCATGGTTGTCGATAAATCAATGGCGAAAGTAGTCTCCTGGTATGATAATGAATGGGGCTATTCTAACCGGGTGGTCGATCTGGTCGTTTATATCGCAGGCAAAGGGCTGTAAGAGGCTGTTATAAAACGCCCATCTGCGTTGTTGCTCCTGCGGTTGCTTGCTTGCGTACGTGCGTGTACGCGGCGCGGCGCAATCCTCGTCGCGCCTAGCATCTGAACATTTTCTAACAGCCTCGAAATTTACTTATTTTAGCCGTTTGGAGGAGAAGCAATGGATAAGAAGACCTTAAAGGATGTTCAAGTTGTTGGTAAACGCGTGTTTATCCGTGTTGACTATAACGTCCCGATGGATAAAGTCGGAAATATCACCGATGACACTCGTATTCGAGCCACACTGCCGACACTTGAGTATCTGCTTGCGCAAAATGCGGCAGTAATTATTGCCAGCCATCTCGGTCGCCCGAAAGGTAAGCCGACACCAGAGTTCTCGCTGCAGGCGCTTGTGCCGAAATTGTCCGGATTACTGGGGCGCGAAGTCCGGTTTGTTGCCGATTGCGTTGGCTCTATGGTCGAAGAAGCTGCTAAGGCGCTCCAACCAGGCCAGGTTCTTTTGCTGGAGAATCTCCGCTTTCATAAAGAAGAAGAAGCGAATGATCCAGAGTTCTCTCGACAGTTAGCCAGTCTTGCCGACCTGATGATCAATGACGCATTTGGTGTTTCACATCGGGCACATGCGTCTGTTGAAGGTATAACCCGCCATATTCCAGCTGTTGCCGGTTTTCTCATGGAGAAAGAGCTGGTATTTCTAAATGGTGCTGTGGCTAAGCCTGTTCGTCCCTTTGCGGCGATTATCGGCGGCGCCAAGGTTTCAGACAAAATTGGCGTCATTGAAAATTTGCTTGAAAAGGTTGATACTCTGATTATTGGTGGCGGCATGGCCAATACGTTTCTTGCGGCACAAGGCTATCCCCTAGGTAAATCACTTGTTGAAACAGATAAAATTGAGCTGGCGAAATCTCTGCTTCAAAAGGCTAAAGAGCGCGGCGTTAATCTGTTACTGCCCAGTGACGTAGCGGCGGCCGACCGGTTTGCTGCCGATGCCGAGACGCGTGATGTGGCAATTGCTGACTTCCCTGCTGACTGGATGGCGCTTGATATTGGCCCGGCTACGCGTCAGGCATTTGCTGCTGCATTGGCAGATGCCAAAACCATCGTCTGGAACGGCCCGATGGGAGTGTTTGAGTTTGATGCCTTTGCCAAGGGTACAGAAGCAGTGGCCAAGGCTGTGGCTGATACTGAGGCAATCAGTATCGTCGGTGGCGGGGATTCCATCGCCGCGCTCGAAAAGACAAAACTGGCATCAAAAATCACTCATATCTCCACTGGTGGTGGTGCTTCCCTGGAACTGCTTGAAGGCAAAATTTTGCCAGGAGTGGCGGCTCTAGCTGACAAATAAGAGTTCATATAACCATAAATTTAAGAGAAGGAAGTGGCTTCATGCGCAAGCCGATCATTGCGGGAAACTGGAAAATGCATAAAACGGCGACAGCTTCTGAGGCCTTTGCCCGCGACCTCTGCGACAATATAACCGGGGCGGCTGTTGATGTTGTGATTTGCCCTAACTTTACCGCCTTGCTGCCTGTCGGTATCGCCATAAAGGAGACACCTATCAAGCTAGGAGCCCAGAACATGCACTGGGAAGAGCAAGGGGCTTTTACTGGGGAAATTTCCCCAGCGATGTTACAAGACTCAGGCTGTGACTATGTGATTGTCGGACATTCGGAGCGGCGGCAGTATTTCGCTGAGACCGATGAAGCTGTCAATAAGAAGGTCAAAGCGGCTCTTGCGCATAATCTCACTCCGATTGTTTGCGTAGGCGAAATGTTAGCCCAGCGTGAAGCAGGCCAGACGCAGACTATTGTTGGTGCACAGGTGCGCGGCGGTTTGGCGGGACTGTCAGCAGAGGCAGTCGCCAGCTTAGTCATTGCCTATGAACCTGTCTGGGCGATTGGCACAGGGCGAACTGCTTCGGCGGTTGATGCCCAGGAAGTTTGTCGATTTATTCGTGATACAGTGGCTGCTCTGGTTGGACAGGGGAGCGCTGACTGTGTCCGCATTCAATATGGCGGCAGTGTCAAGGCTGATAATATTGATGAATTAATGGCTCAGCCGGATATTGATGGCGCGCTCGTCGGCGGCGCCAGTCTTGATACGAAAACATTTGCTCGTATTGTTAACTTTCAATAGAAAGCGTGTTTCAAAAAACACGCAACCATAAAAAAAGGGAGACTGTTAGAAAATGTTCAGAAGCTAGGCACCAGGGCCGGCGGGCCCGGAGGCGTACAGTACAGGTACGTTGAGGAGACCGACGGTTCTGGTAACGACGCATATGGGCGTTTTGTAACAGCCTCTAGGAGGCGCATCTGTGAGTAGACTGAAATCACCTATTGCCCTGATTATCTTAGACGGCTGGGGCATTGGCTCAACTGATGATCCTAGCAACGCTGTAGCGCGCGCGCGAACCCCGCACATGACTCTCTATCAGGAACTCTATCCCGCCGCGACGTTGACTTGTTCCGGTGAGGCTGTCGGTTTGCCGGAAGGGCAGATGGGAAATTCAGAAGTCGGTCACCTGAATATTGGCGCCGGACGGGTCGTGTATCAAGAACTCACCCGTATCACGAAAGCGATTCGCGAAGGCGACTTTTTCACCAATCCTGTTCTCTGCGAAACGGTGGACAAAGCGAAAGCGTCCGGCGGTGCGCTGCATCTGATGGGTTTGCTGTCAGACGGAGGGGTTCACAGTCACACAGCCCATGTCTTCGCACTGCTGAAGCTGGCTAAACTGCGCGGACTTGAACGGGTTTATGTGCATGCTTTCCTTGACGGACGCGATGTTCCGCCCAGCAGCGCTCTGAACTATATCAATGAACTGGAACAAGAAATGATGGCGCTCGGCCTTGGTCGGATCGCCACCATTGCTGGCCGCTATTATGCCATGGACCGTGACAAACGCTGGGAACGGGTGGAAAAGGCTTATAACGCCTTGGTCTGTCGCGAAGGTGAGCAGGCTGAATCTGCTACTGAAGCAGTGAAGAACGCCTATCAGCGCCAAGAGACGGATGAATTCGTGTTACCTACTGTGATTGCAGGATGCGGCGAATGCGGTATTACTTCAGGCGACAGTATTATCTTCTTCAATTTTCGCCCTGATCGTGCCCGACAATTGACTAGGGCCTTTGTTGATGAAGTTTTTAACGGCTTCACTCGTTGCGGCGGACGCTTAGACTTACACTTTGCCAGCTTGACGCAATATGACGAAACACTCTCTGTACCAGTGGCATATACACCGCAAACTCTTCACAAAACCTTGGGTGAAGTCGTTGGCGCTGCAGAACTTCGTCAGCTTCGGATTGCCGAGACTGAGAAATACGCTCATGTCACATATTTCTTTAATGGCGGCGAAGAAACACCAAACCCAGGAGAAGACAGGATACTTATCCCTTCGCCGAAAGTGGCTACATATGATCTGCAACCCCAGATGAGCGCTCCGGAAGTCACAGACCGTCTGATTGCAGAAATTAAGTCAGGTAAATACGATCTCATTATTTTAAACTTTGCTAACGGTGATATGGTTGGTCATACCGGAAAAATTGATGCTGCCATTAGTGCAGTTGCCACAGTCGACCGCTGCCTTGGCCGCATTGTTGAAACCATGCGTGAACAAGGTGGCATGACGATCATTACTGCTGATCACGGCAATGCTGAACTGATGGTTGATCCAGTGACTGGCGAGCCCCATACTGCTCATACCACTAATGTTGTTCCAATCATCGTAGTGTCTGAAAAACATCGTGGCTGTAATTTGCGTTCAGGATCTTTGGCTGATATTGCGCCGACTATCCTTGCGCTTGCGGGTATTGAACAACCGATTGAAATGACAGGGAAGAACTTGCTAGACCTATCGACAATACATGAGGAGGCTGAATAAATGTCTACAACAATTATTGACATCATGGCTCGCGAAATTATGGATTCGCGCGGAAACCCAACTGTTGAGGTTGATGTAACCCTAGAAGATGGTACTCTTGGCCGCGCTGCGGTTCCTTCAGGCGCTTCGACAGGCATGTATGAAGCAGTTGAACTGCGCGATGGCGACAACGGCCGTTACCTAGGCAAAGGTGTGTTGACTGCAGTTGAAAATGTCAACGAAAGTATCGCCTCTGAACTGATTGGCATGGATGCGCTTGATCAGATTGGTATTGATCAGGCAATGATTGAACTGGACGGCACTCCCAATAAAGGCAAGCTCGGCGCCAACGCCATTCTCGGCGTATCAATGGCAGTCGCCAAAGCAGCTGCCGCCTCGCTCGGCATGCCGCTTTACCAATACCTTGGCGGCTTCAATGCGAAACAATTGCCTGTACCAATGATGAATATTCTTAACGGCGGTGCTCACGCTGATAATAATGTCGATATTCAAGAATTTATGATTATGCCGGTAGGCGCCGAATCCTTTGCCCATGCACTGCGGATGAACGCGGAAATTTACCATACACTGAAGAAAGTGCTTAAAGACCGTGGCCTGTCGACATCGATTGGCGATGAAGGCGGCTTCGCTCCCAATCTGGCGTCAAACGAAGAAGCGATCCAGGTTATTCTCGCTGCCGTAGAAAAAGCAGGCTACAAACCTGGCAAAGATATCGTGCTGGCGATTGACGCCGCCGCTTCTGAGTTCTACAAAGATGGTAAGTATAACCTCGAAGGTGAAGGCCTAGTCAAAACTCCCGAAGAAATGGTGGAATACTGGGCTCAGCTAGCTGAAAAATATCCCATCATTTCCCTTGAAGACGGCTTGGCAGAAGACGATTGGGCGGGCTGGGCGCTATTGACCAAACGCCTCGGCGGCAAAGTTCAGCTCGTTGGCGATGATCTGTTTGTTACCAATACCGAGCGCTTGAGCCAAGGTATTGCCCAACAGGTAGGCAATTCTATCTTAGTCAAAGTCAATCAGATCGGCAGTTTGACCGAGACCTTCGATGCTATCGAGATGGCAAAACGCGCAGGTTATACTTGCGTGATTTCCCATCGCTCGGGTGAGACGGAAGATGCGACAATCGCCGATATCGCCGTCGCGGTAAACGCTGGTCAAATCAAGACAGGTGCTCCTGCTCGTACAGACCGGGTCGCTAAGTACAACCAATTACTGCGGATCGAAGAAGAACTGGGCGAGTTGGCGCAGTATAAGGGGATCAAAGTATTCTATAATCTAAAAAAATAAGACTATGTACATATAAAAATGAGAAAGTCCGTACCACTTTTACGTGATACGGACTTGTTTTTTTGCTTGGAGACCACTGATAGTCTAATTTTCTAGGATCCAGCACAGCCCTTGATGATACAATAGCTACTATTCGGAGGGAATTCGCATATTGTAGAAGGATCTCCAGACAAAGATCAGGGCTATTGCCAGGAATACGACGCCGATATAGGGGGCGATGTGCTTAAACGATTCAGAAATGGCAATTTCCATAGCCAGCAGGCCAAACAGGGTTGTAAATTTAATAATTGGGTTTAAGGCAACGGAAGAGGTATCTTTGAACGGATCGCCTACGGTGTCGCCTACGACCGACGCGTCATGCAGAGCGCTGCCCTTTTCCTTCAGATCAACTTCCACTACTTTTTTGGCATTATCCCAGCAACCGCCGGCGTTGGCCATGAAAACGGCCTGGAAAAGACCGAATGTGGCAATGGAGATAAGGTAGGCCACGAAGAAAGCTACCGGTTCGTTGCTGGTGGACGGTGCGGACAAGCAGGCAAAGGCCATGGCGAAGGAGAAGATGGCGATGAAGATGTTGAACATCCCTGCCTGGGCATACTGGGTACAAATTTTGACTACCTCTTTAGATTTTTCAGTTGCTGCTTTCTGGTTGGCATCTTCGTCAAGCTGGATGTTCTGTTTGATATACTCAACAGCCCTGTAGGCGCCGGTAGAGACGGCCTGGATCGAGGCGCCGGTAAACCAGTAGATGACCGCGCCGCCGCAGAGGAAGCCCAGGATCGTATAGGGGTTGAGGAGATTCAGAATAGTTTCCGGCTCCACACCCAGGACATTCTTAATGACCAGGATGAGGGAGAAGATCATAGTGGTGGCGCCAACGACCGCTGTCCCGATGAGTACAGGCTTCGCCGTGGCCTTAAAGGTATTGCCGGCGCCGTCATTTGCCTCCAGATAATATTTGGCTTTATCAAAATCTGGCTTAAATCCGAATTCTTTTGTAATTTTGTCTTCAATGTCCGGGATTGCTTCGATGAGAGAAAGTTCATAGATGGATTGTGCATTGTCGGTGACAGGACCATAGCTATCCACGGCAATTGTGACCGGCCCCATCCCAAGGAATCCGAAGGCTACCAATCCGAATGCGAAGATGGAAGGGTAGATCATGATGCCGGCTAAACCAAAGCCGCTGGCAACATAGGCTGCGAACATCAGGCCGCAAATAACAATCCCCAGCCAGAAGGCGCTGAAGTTACCGGCAACCAGACCAGCCAGGATATTCAGAGACGGGCCGCCTGCCTTGGAGGCCTTAACAACTTCCTGCACATGAGCTGATTTGCCACTGGTGAATATTTTTGTAAACTCAGGTATTAGAGCCGCGCCTAGGGTTCCGCAGCTGATAATAATAGAAAGGATCATCCAGAGGCTGGGCGCTTTGGCAGCCACGAGGGTGCCGGGGCCAAGCAGAAAGTAGCTGACGATGAAGGTAACCACGATCGATAGAATAGAGGTTAGCCAGACCAGATTGGTCAGCGGCTGTTCGAAATCGAAATCATCCTGCTTGCCGTAGCTCATTTCGCTGAAGAACTTATTGCAATAGAAGGCAGTGACAGAGGTGATGACCATCATGATCCGCATGGTGAATATCCAGGTGAGCAGGATTGCCTGCAGATTGGAGTCTGCTGCCAGCACGATAAAGGAGACCAGAGCAACGCCGGTGACACCGTAAGTCTCGAATCCGTCGGCCGTCGGCCCGACGCTATCACCGGCGTTGTCGCCGGTGCAGTCGGCAATGACACCAGGGTTGCGGGGATCGTCTTCTTTAATTTTAAAGACGATCTTCATCAGGTCTGAACCGATATCGGCGATCTTGGTAAAGATACCGCCGGCAATCCGCAGGGCGCTGGCGCCTAGAGATTCGCCGATGGCAAAACCGATAAAGCTTGAGCCGGCTAGTTCACGCGGTACAAACAGAATAATAAGCAGCATCATAATGAGTTCGACGCAGATCAGGAGCACACCAATGCTCATGCCGGCATCCAGCGGGATGTTCAAAAGGCGCAACGGCTTTCTTTCCAAGGATGAAAAGGCCATCCGGCTGTTGGCCAGCGTATTCACGCGGATCCCGTACCAGGCAACGCTGTAGGAACCAAGGATCCCGATAACTGTCCAAGCCAGAATCAGCAGTACACCACCAATGGAAACAGCTTGCAGGTAGCCGAAATAGAAGGCGATGCAAATCCCAATGAAAAGAAGCAGGATGCTCAGGAATTTTCCTTGCTGAATCATATAGGTTTTGCAGGTTTCATAGATTACATCGGCTACTTCCAGCATGGACGAATGGGCCCGTAGCGCCTTCACCTGTGCGTACTGGTAGAAACTAAAGAGCATCCCCAACGCACAGACGGCGATGCCGACCATCAACAAGCTGTTCTGGGCGGAGGTCAGTTCAGGGAGTATCAGATTAGCCTCGCTGGCAAAGGCTACACTTGGCGAGTATAGAAATAAGAGCAGAAAAAAAGTCATATTTGCCACACTGGTTATACTCTTCGGTACTTTTCTCAACATATTCTTTATTGTCCCCTCTCTTATTTAACCTGTTTTCTTCGCTGCTTCAAATTTGACATGAATACCGATTGCTGTTCAGTGTACTCCCTCCTTAGCATACTGCCTGATTTTTTCGACAGTACTTAAGTCAATTCCTGCAGATAATTTCAATAATTCAGAAGAATATACTTAATTAGGAGCGCTATCTGTGTGTTTACTCAAATATCTATACACTTAGTTAGGTTTCGTGATATACTAATTCCGAGTATTTGGTTCGAAAATGGCGCAGTATTTTCAAGAAGATTTTTCTGGTAAATCATAGAGGGCCTTACTCCGCCTTCCTTATCAAGAGAATTTCAGCAAAACATTTGCGAACCGGATTGTTCTTTGTTACAATGATGTGGTACAAGTTACTTTGGGGGTGTAATAATAGATGGTTACTGCATTGATGATTTTTGAAGCGATTATTTGTATCGCTCTGATCGCCACAGTTGTTCTGCAATCCGGTAAGAGCGCTGGCATGTCAGGATCGATTGCTGGTGGAGCCGAAACACTTTTCGGGGGTAAAAAGAAGGGACTTGATGAGCTTCTTGCCAGAGCGACTATGATTCTGGGAATCCTGTTTGGTCTGGTAACGATGGCACTGGTTGTATTGATGTAATAGATTGGGTTTCGTGGTGACGATAACCGACAGACAAGTAAATAACGCGCACCACTTTAGGCGGCAAATTGCCGCCTAAAGTTTTTCATATCCCATGCGGAGGTAGTTTCCGAAGGCAATCTGGCGAATCCCCATACGGAATATAGTTAAGTTACTGATCAAACTGATGACCATCGTGTCTCTGGTTTTCGCACCTGTATTTGTCAAGTATGGCGAAATGTTATCCCACATGCTTAAGTAAAGAGTTTTAGAAGCACCGGCGCATGCCGGCGCTTTCAAGCTTGTCTGCAAATATGGGGAGATAGCGTTAACAGGAGATTGGACTAAATATCAGGAGCTAAATCAATTAAATAGCATGAGATACAGGTAAATCAGACGAAAGCACAGGTAACTAACTTGACAAATGCAAGCAAAAAGACTATCATAAAAAAGTCAACTTTGCGAACTTCATAATGACTCACTAGCTCAACTGGCAGAGCAACTGACTCTTAATCAGTAGGTTGAAGGTTCGATTCCTTCGTGGGTCACCAGTAAATAAAAGGCTTCCGAGATTTCGGGAGCCTTTTATATTGTCTCGTTGGGGTTTATTCTTGGGGTTTATCGGGGAGTGTAAAATATTTTGTGTAAATGGATTTTTGCGGTTCTTTCTGTACTTAATGGAGAACAGGAAGAACAAATAAAGTGGCGGTAAGAAGGGGTGGATTTGTCCTGGTACGGCTCGCCTCCACGAAATTGGAAATTATACAACAGAATGTGTGTTTGAGATTGGGACACCGATAAGTGTCCCAATGGACATTAATGGGGTCTTTTGATTCCAAAGAAAATCAACGGCTCCTGAGTCAGAGGAGCCGTTGATTTTTATATCGTCAAGCCGCTCGGGGTTGTCCGATAGCCGGTAAAGTCGTTCCGGGAGACCGGCCAAGGGAGCAATTTCTATATGAACTTGCAGATGCATTTTATCATATTATATTACATAAGGAGGTGGCGCATGTATATGAGACAATATGGATCTCGGATTTATCCACCACTACCACCATCTATTCCACCAAAGCCAGTTAATTCTTATATCATTGATTGCATGTACAAGCATACCTATGTATGGTTGAAGAATGGAGCGCAATTTTGGTTTTATCCTACAAGTGTACAGTATGGCGCAGTTACAGGGTATAGATGGACTGGAGCTTTTTGGACTTTCTATCGCTTTGATTCGAGATTGATTGATGAGGTTTCTTGCCAACCGGTTCCTACACCACTCTATTAAATTTCGTTTGGATAAGCTGTTTGGAAACTCTCATAATTTGTTATACCTTTTATGCTTCTAGTCATAAGAAGTGTTACGCAAGAAAAAAGGCAAGTTCAAGAATTGCTTGTCTTTTTATCATAAAAAGTTATAGTAGTTTGCACTTGGCTAAAGCCTGTCCCTTCCATGGATTCTGTTTTATTTGCAGGGGAGCGGCAGTCAATAAAGATTGAGGGATTTGATTTCGGAAACTCACCCTTTGATTTTTCTATAGATAAGGTGAAGAATCAAATAATTATTATGACTACTACGAATGGAACAAATGCAATTAAAGCGACTAAAGAAGCGTATCTTACATTGATCGGGTCATTTATAAATGCTGCGGCTGTTTGTCAGCAGGCTAAAAAATACGGAAAAGACTTCTACTTTTAGTATTTACTAAAACTTTATACTAAATTAAATTTTAATGCCGCATAAAATTTCATGCGGCATTTTCTTATTTGAGATATTTAGCAGAGAATATAAATATAGATATCAACATAGTTTTACCTTATTTAACTCTGCCTAAAAAGGATTTATATTCCAAAGGGCGAATAACAGTTGCTAATATGTTGAAAAAAGGAGAACTTTTTATGAAACAATTTTTAAAAACAGGACTATTGCTTCTATTCATGTTAGCTCTTTCTATTCCGGCTTTAGCTGCCCCTCAGAATTGGGAACGAATATACCCGGATGCACCTAATATTTATTTAGATACAAACAGCGTCGCTAAACCACCAGAGGGAGATATAATTCTATTTGTAGAAAGAACCGATTTTTCTGCCCCGTACTATCAAAACCGTGCATTTGAATTAGAAACCATCGCATATATGCCACGCACATCTGAGTGGAGGGGTGTTCATCACATATATTACGACATAAATCGTAATTTATTGGAACAACATAAGTACAGCTTACAAACAACACCTTGGACTAAAGTCAGTCCAAACGACGCGGTTATCAAACGAGTTATGGAGATAGCAAATGGAGATTCAGTCACGATTATTAAGCCGCCTACAGGTAACCAACCTTCTTCAACTGGCAATAATGCGAACACGGGAGCAATTTCCCGAGAAGCAGGCACTTACTTTAAATTCGAAAAAGTTGAAGGTTATGGTTCTTATAAGGGCGGGAACAATGCCTATGTACGCCGAATAGACCTAACAAACTTAGTTTGTAAAGAACCAAGTTTTTCACAGACAGGTCGTGTATCAATTGAAACCAGAGCCGGAAAAGTATTTGATATTTGGATTGATTCTAAAAACCAAGGCGATAATTACGGCACATCAATAATGACCCATTATATAAAAGTGCTGTATAACGGTGATACAGTTTTCGTAGGTAAACCTTTTCATAAAAGACGTGCTTTAGATAAAGACTCCACTTTACCGATACCCGATATCACTGCCATCGTAGACGAATCTCAAGATAAAATTACTATGCAAGTAAAATATAAAGACGGTAGCATGGAAGAGTTTTTCCAACCTGCTTTCGGAGCTAACGCTTTAAAAGCAAAAATGACCAGTTCGTTTATTGAAGGAAACATCCAACTGACTTACTAATGAGATTAGACACCAGATTTTGGTCTGGTGTCTAATTTATGACAATCTGCATAAAAGGGGAGACTCTAATGGCTGTATTTCATAAGTACTTGCTGGCAAAAGCCACCCGATTCCTACGTGGGGCACCAGTAACTAAGGCTTCCGAGAAATCGGGAGTCTTGTTATTTTCCGGCAATCAACGACCGTTAACCAATTATAAATATCTGGTTGACAATTATGCGGGCGTAGATTTATAATCAAAATCAGTTGCTGCATATGGTGTAGTGCCTACATACATTCTAGAAGCGCGGGGGTTTTATTATGGGTGAACGAAGTAAAGTAACCGATTTTGTTTATGCGGCGATGTTCGCAGCCTTAACAGCAGTGTTAGGGCTGATCTCGATACCGTTGCCATTCAGTCCGGTTCCCGTTTCCGGGCAGAGTTTAGGTATTATGTTGGCGGGAAGCATATTAACGGTAAAGCAAGCTGCGTTTAGTGTATTGACATTTGTTTTGATTGGCGCAGTTGGAGTGCCTGTTTTTTCAGGCCTGACTGGCGGTCTTGGAATTCTTATTGGCCCGAGAGGCGGCTATTATCTTGGCTTTTTAGTAGGGGCTATTGTTATTGCCTTGTTAAGAGGACAAAGCAGCAATCCCTGGCGGCTGGCTTTAGCTAATCTGATCGGTGGAATTGGCGTTGTGTATCTGTTTGGTGTGGCATGGCTCAGTGTTGTGACTGGAATGAGTTTAGAAAAAGCGGTAATGGCTGGCGCGCTTCCTTTTATTCCAGGCGATCTGTTTAAAGTCTTTGCGGCTTCTGCTATTGGAACGGCGATTAATAAACGCCTGCGCAAGTCACGTCAATGACCAAGGCGTATATTATCGGCGGTGTCAGAACCCCGATTGGAAAAACCGGCGGAATTTTGCGGGATCTCCTGCCTGAACAGTTGGCTGCTGCGGTACTGAATGAGACAATTGCCCGCTATAGAGTAAGCCAGAAGGATATTGATCAAGTTATACTGGGCAACGCCGTCGGACCTGGCGGCAATATCGCAAGGGTTTCTGTGCTGGAAGCAGGCTGGCCTTATCGTATTCCTGCGTTGACGGTTGATTTGCAGTGCGGCTCTGGATTGAGCGCCGTGAACTTGGCTGTCAGTCAAATCTTGTCCGGTCAAGCTGATCTTGTCATCGCCGGTGGGGTAGAAAGCACCAGCATGGCGCCGCGGCGGCAATTTAATCCCACCGATCCACGGTTTCAAGGAGAAAATGTATATTATGAACAGGCTCCATTTTCTCCCGCGGCAGTTGGCAATCCGGATGTCGGCGAAGCGGCGGAAGCGCTTGCCGAGCAAATGGCGATTAGCCAAAAAGACATGGATTTATTGGCTTTAGAGAGTCATCAGCGAGCAACTCTGGCTCGGGAGCAAGGCCTGTTAAAAGATATCATTGTACCCATCCAAGTGCAGGGAGAAACAGTTGAAGCTGATGAATGTATACGCAACAACATGAGTCTTAAGCTGTTGGAGCGGATGAAGCCGGCCTTCCTTGCTGGTGGCAGGATCACTGCAGGCAATACTTGCTTAAAGCATGACGGCGCAGCTGTTATCCTGGTCGCATCTGAGGCGGCGGTGAAAAAGTACGCACTAAGGCCGCAAGCGATTGTTGCCGGAGCGGCAAACTACGGATGTGATCCGAATGCTTTTCCTTTGGCACCTGTATTTGTTATTCGAAAATTGCTAGAGAGAACCGGTTTGACGCTAGAGGCGATCGACCGAATGGAGATCAATGAGGCGTTTGCTGTTAAGATATTGGCCTGTTGCCGTCAATTGGGCTATAGCCTGAATAAAACAAATACCCTAGGTGGCGCGCTGGCCTATGGTCACCCCTATGGCGCCTCAGGAGCTATCATCCTGTTGCATCTCATCAAGGCTCTAAAGTATGCCAACGGACGCTATGGCATTGCCGCTATTGGCGCAGTCGGCGGTATGGGAGTAGCTACGCTGATTGAAAGGTGCTGAAAACGTGCTGATTCATCATGTTATCCAGGATAAAAGCGAAGACGATCAGACGAAGAAAAATTGTCTAATCTATGGCAATACTCGACTCACATACAGCGAATTAAACCGCCAAACAGATTGTCTGGCCCATCGGCTGGCCGTGCAAATTAAAAAAGGCGATAAGATATTGGTTAAGCTTTCAGATCCTGTCGCGCAATTGCTGTACTTCTTTGCGGTTATAAAAGCAGGCGGCGCTTGTGTGCTCATCGATGCATCGACTTCGGAAGAAGTAACTGCAGAACTGATTAAACGACATAAGCTGAATCTATATATTAATGAAAACTTCGAACCGCCAATAGGCAAAGCGCCGATACTGCCAGACCTTCATCCGCAAGATGTTTTTTTTGGCGCTTTGAGCTCAGGCAGCACAGGTATTCCTAAGCTAATCTGGCGCGATCACCAGAGCTGGACCAGCGCGTTTGCGGCGCAAAGCCAGGCTTTCAATATTGATAAAACTGATACGATCTATCTGGTGGGCTCACTAGTGTATACCGCAAATCTTAACTCCTGTTTGCATATTTTCGCCGAGGGCGGCGCTGTCGTGATTGCCGGCAATAGCATGCCTCGCACCTGGGCGCGAGAGATAGCAGATTTTCAGGTTAGTGCAATATTTATGGTTCCTGTCAATTACAGGCGGCTACTAAAAGCGATGGAAACTCCAGTCGTTCAGATCAAATCGATTATCAGCTGCGGCGCAAAGCTGGATCGTAATACAGTTCAGGATTTGCTGCAGTATTTTCCCCAATCCGGCATATATGAGTATTATGGAGCGAGTGAACTGGGGCATGTAAGCTATTTGACAGCAGATGAATCGGTGAATTATCCTGGCGCTGTGGGCAGAGCCTTTCCCGGTGTAACCATTAGCATTGAGGATGGCACCATCTGGGTTGAGAGCCCCTACCTGGCTCCTCAATATCGGCCGAAAGCATCGGTTGGAGATTTGGGGCGAATCGATGCTGCAGGCTATTTGTATTTGCTAGGCAGGAAGCATGGCTTGATCAACACCGGCGGCGTAAAGGTAATACCAGAGCAGGTAGAAGACATCCTGCTTCAATGTCCCGGTGTCGCCGAGGCGGTAGTTAGCGGCGTAGAGGACCCGATCCGAGGACAGAAAGTATGCGCATGGCTGGTAAAGAGTAAAGCTAGTTTGAAAAGTTGCGATGTCTTGGCTTTTTGTCGGAGAAAAATGCTCAAGCATTGCTGTCCCCAGAAGATTATCTTTGTCGATGCAATGCCGCTCACTGCCAACGGTAAGATTGACAAAATCCGGTTGCGGAGAGAAATCTAGGGAAGACAGGGAGCGGGGGTTCGTTTTACCGCAGAGTAAGCAGAGATCGCAGAGGGTTCGCGGAGGGTTACGATATATAATATAAAGATTATTATATAAACCAGTAGCCCTCGGGTATCCTCTGTTTACTCTGCATACTCTGCGGTTAACGTGCCTCGTACTTCCTAAAACGTCTCGACAATGTTCTTTAATACAGATCAATAGAGGAGGTTTCAATGCGAAAGGTTGATATCGAGTCGCTCCTTCCTCAACGTGAGCCCTTTTTGTTTGTCGATGAACTGCTTTCCGCTGGCATGGATGAAATCGTTGGTATTATGAAATATGATGAAACCTTCCCGTATTATCTAAGCTGCTCACGACAGCGGAAGATCGTTCCCGGCGTTATACTGATTGAGTCACTGGTTCAATGCGGCGGTGCCGGTGTAAACAGTTTAGGAATAACAGAAAAGGCGCTTTGGGGTTTAGCATCGCTTGAAAAGGTTCAGTTTCACGGCGTTGTTGAACCGAATTCAACCGTGAAAATGGTCGTGAAGAATTTGAAAATATCTAATAAGGTAATAAAACAGACCGGGGTAAGTCTCCGTGAAGGAGAAGCCATTCTTGAAGCAACTTGGTTCTGCTTGCGATTTAAATAAGTCTCATGGTAAGAGTGATTGGCACGCTGTTGTCAGTCACTTTTACTGTTTTATCTTCAATTCTTCTCGCTAGAAAGAGCGCGTCAGCGGTTTTTCGCAATTATCTTTAGTAAAAAAAATCGTACATGGTATAATTAGAATATAACGATTACGGAGGGAAGCTATTTGGCCATACTAAAAGGAGCGGAACCATTCTTATATCGTGGTGACAGCCATGGTGTACTGCTACCCCACGGCTTCACCGGATCACCCTCTGAAATGCGTCTATTGGGCGAGTTTCTCCATCGCCAGGGGTATACTGTTTATGGGCCACGACTACCCGGCCATGGCACACATCATCAAGACATGGAGAAGACTGAATGGCGGCAATGGTATGGAGCGGTGGAAGATGGGTTCCATATTTTGAAAGGCATTTGCAAGGAAGTCTCTGTCGTTGGCTTGTCCATGGGCGGTATATTAGCCTTGCTCTTGGCGAGCGAATACCCAGTGAAGCGGGTGGTGAGTCTTAGCGCGCCAATCTACATAGCTGATCAACGTCTAAAATGGCTGAATGTTTATCGGATGTTTCGCCGTTATGCCCCTAAGCGCAGGCGAAAACTGGATGTATCTCCTGAATACTATGTGGGGTATGACCGGACGCCACTGCGTAATCTTTCCAGTCTGCTCGAGCTGATCCAACACGTAAAAAATCGACTGGCGCAGCTTCAGACTCCGCTGTTGGTCGTTCAATCAAGAGCGGAACATACTGTCCGGCCTGAAAGCGCGGATTATATCTACCAGCATGCGGGTTCACGAGAAAAAGAACTGTTTTGGCTGCAAAAGTCGGGTCATATTGTGACCTTGGACGCAGAAAAAGAAATCGTATTTAAAAAAGTCGCCGCTTTCTTAGAGAAGCCTTTTGGCGACGTAAGATAGGGAGAGAAGAAAATGAGTGACCAGAATAGTTGGTGCTTTGTTTGTGGTGAAGAAAACCCCATCGGTTTGCATTTGACCTTTAGTGAAGAAAATGAAACCTATATCAGCACCTTTACACCGGGGCCAGAGCATCAAAGCTACAACGGCGTGCTCCACGGCGGCATTATCAGTACGCTTCTCGATGAGATTATGGCGCGCTACCTATATGCGAAAGGTCAAACCGCAGTTACCGCAAAATTGGAGGTTCGCTTTCGCGCCCCAACTCCCATTGGGCAGCCGCTAACTATTCGTGGCAGGATCGTAGGGCAAAAGGGTTCTATGTATGAAATGGCAGGGTCAATCGCGTTAGCTGATGGCACTATCACAGCAGAAAGCAAGGCGCTCATTGCTATAGTTTAGTACAAAGGATGTGAACAGACAGATGGATTTAAAACAACAAATCATTGACTTCATGCGAAATGAAGCCTACAGGCCATTGTCGGCCGAAGACTTAGCCGATGAAATGGATCTAAAGGCCAAAGAAGTTGCCGGATTCTTCTCTGCTTTGGAAGAGCTCACAGAGGAGGCCGCTGTTATTAAAACACGCTATGAGAAATATGGTTTGCCTGACAAGATGAATCTGGTTGTCGGGCGGCTGACCATCCATAGCAAAGGCTTTGGGTTTTTGCTGCCGGAAAACCCGGATGAGGAAGATGTCTTTATCGCCCCTGATGCCTTGATGAGTGCTATGCATAATGACCGGGTGGTAGTGCGCCTTCACAACATGCGCACAAGCGCTGACCGCAGACGCGAGGGCGAGGTTATCCGCATCGTCAAACGCGCCAACGAGAAGATAGTCGGAATTTATGAGTCAAGCCGCCATTTTGGCTTCGTCATTCCTGATGATAAGCGGATCAAACACGATATTTTCATCCCGCAACACGAAATTGGACAAGCGAAAAGTGGCGATAAAGTCGTTGCAGAAGTTACAGCTTGGCCGGAAAAACATAAGAGCGCCGAAGGTAAAATTGTCGAGGTGCTTGGAAAACCGGGAGACAAAGGCATTGAAGTTTTGGCGATCCTGACACGACATAATCTATCCACCGAGTTTCCCGCTAAGGTTGAGAAAGAAGCGGCTAACACCCCGTCAGCCATCAGCCCAGAAGAACTAGCCGAACGTCGCGATTTACGCCATCTGCCGATTGTCACTATCGATGGTGAAGATGCCAAAGACCTCGACGACGCCGTTTATGTTGAACGCCAAAAAAATGGCAACTACCGGTTGGGTGTGCATATCGCTGATGTCAGTTATTATGTTCGTGAAAATATGGCGTTAGACTTAGAGGCTCGTGAACGTGGCACCAGCGTTTATTTGGTTGATCGCGTGTTACCCATGCTGCCGCCGCGCTTATCCAATGGTATCTGCAGTCTGAACGCCGGCGAGGATCGCCTGGCGTTATCCTGTGAGATGGAAATCGACCAACAGGGGCGAGTGATTAATTATGATATCTATCAATCGGTTATCCATGTAAAAAATCGCCTGACCTATACAGCGGTACGTAAAATACTAGCTGAGCAGGATGAAGAGCTGATCGCCAAGTATCGTGATCAAGTCAGCCATATGCAAGAAATGGAACGACTTTGCTTAATCCTACGCAACCGTCGCATGCGCCGGGGCGCGATTGACTTCGACTTTCCGGAAGTTAAAGTAAAATTAGATGAAACCGGAAAACCGATCGAGATTGTTAAACGGGTGCGAACCATTGCTGAATCCATCATTGAAGAATTTATGTTGGTCGCGAATGAGACGGTGGCTGAGCATATGTTCCGCTTGGAAGTTCCCTTTGTCTATCGTGTTCACGAAGAGCCTGCGGCCGAAAAACTAGCAAAATTGAGCAACCTGCTTAACAACTTCGGCCAGCGTTTAGGGAAACTGGATGATATTCAGCCAGGCGTCTTGCAAAAGGTGTTAAGCAAAATTGCCGGTCGACCTGAGGAACGAATTATCAGTACTGTTATGCTGCGGTCGCTCAAACAGGCCCGTTATGAATCAGAGAATTTAGGCCATTTTGGCTTGGCCGCGAGCTTTTACACACATTTCACTTCACCCATCCGTCGCTACCCAGACCTGATTGTGCATCGCCTGTTGCACGAAATGATCGCAGGCGGGATTTCCGGTAAAAGACGCGAAAAACTCCTCGAACTCTTGCCTGAGATTGCCTTTCATTCCTCAGAACGCGAACGCGCTGCCGCAGAAGCGGAACGTGAAAGTGTCGAACTGAAAAAGGTCGAATACATGGAGCAATTTATTGGCCAGGAATTTACCGGCATTATCAACGGCGTGACCGCGTTTGGCGTCTTTGTCGAATTGGATAATGGCGTCGAAGGGCTTGTGCATGTCTCGACCATGGATGACGACTACTATACCTATGTCGAGGAACAATACATGCTGCTCGGCGAGCGAACACGTAAGATTTACCGGTTAGGCGATCCGGTTGCAATTATCGTGACCAAAGTCAGTCATGAGGATCGCAATATTGACTTCCGTTTTACTGACGAGACGGTGGACAGCCGACCACTGGGAGAAAAAACTGGCGGGAAACGCGAACCAAGGCGAGAAGGACGGAAACCGAGAGAACTCAGCGGGGAAACCAGAGAAAATAAAGCTCGTCCGACTGCTGCACAACCGAAGGGCGCGAGTCGAGGGAGGAATACTTCCCCTAAAGCTGGTTTAGGGCGCTCGAAGACTGGTTCGGCAAAACCAAAGACCGGAGCTGCGAGACCAAAACAGACAAATAGACCTGGGTCGAAAAAACGCTAGTCTACATTCTACCGCTGCCTGATCGGGCGGCGGTCTTCTTTCTATAAAAAGAATGTTAGTTGTCCATAGTGGCGCTAGTGTCGCTTGCGGCGCTTGTGTTATCGTACTCCATCCTTTCTAAAAGACCGCCGCCGCAATTTTTCTCACCCCGCGCAGGATGTACACAACTGGCGTCGAAACAACAAAGTAGAATGAATCTGAGGAGAGAAAAACGTGGACGACCATAAATCTTGGCAGGGTATCGGCGTGTCAACTGGTAAAGCAGTGGGCAGAGTTTGGCGTTTGATACCGACACTCTTTGCAGAGGCGAAACAAACGAAGAAAGATGCCGTCGATATTGCCCGGGAAATGGAGCATCTTGCAGTCGCTGCGGAACTAACCCGCCGTGATATTGCCAGAAGTCAAGAGCAACTTCGCACTGATAAAGGCGATGAATATGCTGACATATTTGCCGCCCATGCGCTCATTCTAGATGATCCCTCATTCTTGCCAGAGGCGGAGAAGGTCATCCAGAATGGTGTTATAGCAGTGGACGCTGTTTCGCAAGTTGGCGAAGAAGCAGCCGCCTTACTGGAAGAGATTGAAGATGAATACTTTCGTGAGCGGGCCGCAGATGTTAGAGCAGTTATGGGGCAAATCATTCGACACCTTTTAGGCGCCGGCAAGCCGTTCGATGAAGCCTTTCCAGTGGAAGGCAGTTACATCGTCGCTGCCGATGAGATGACTCCGGCGGAAACCATCGCTTTGCCAAAACAACGGGTACTCGGTTTCCTTGTCCGCAAAGGCGGCAAGACTTCTCATGCGGCCATACTGGCCCGCACCTATGGTATTCCGGCTGTTCTTGGTCTGGCTATATCCTGGGAAGAGATGGAGACTTTGCAATACGTCCGTCTGGACGGTGATACAGGAATTGTTGACGTATTAGATGAGACTCAATACCTTGCCGGTAGCAAGCAACAGTCAACTATTGAACAATTTGATGAGGCTGAGGTCTCGCCTCTACTTCAGAGCATGACATTGGCTGCGAATATTGGCTCTCCGTCTGAGCTGCCGATTGCCAAAAAGTTCTTTGCGCAGGGCGTGGGGCTCTATCGTACAGAGTTTTTATTTATGGGAGACTCTTTACCTAGCGAAGACGACCAGACGGAAGCCTATCGCTCGGTTATTGCCACCTGTGCGCCACATACTACTGTCATTCGCACACTGGATATCGGCGGCGATAAACAAGCGCCAGCGCTCAACCTCCCCAAAGAACAGAATCCCTTCCTCGGCGTCAGAGCTTTACGACTCTGCTTCGCGCGACCAGATATTTTTCATACTCAGCTTCGGGCTATCTGGCGTGCCTCATGTGCTGGGCCTACTGCCGTTATGTTCCCGATGGTTACGACGATTGAGGAACTCTGTCAGGCCAAGGCCGCGCTCGAAGCCGCTCGTCAAGCTGTTATTGCCGATGGATATTCTGTCGGTGACATCGCGGTCGGCATGATGATAGAAGTTCCGTCCGCAGCTCTGATCGCCAAGCATTTAGCGAAAGAAGTCGATTTCTTCAGCATTGGCACCAATGATCTGACTCAATACACGTTGGCTGTTGATCGAGAAAATAGCTCTCTCAACCAGCTAAATCAGCCATACCATCCAGCAGTTTTGCAACTAATCGTTACCATCAGCCAAGCTGCCCACGCAGCAGGCATCTGGACCGGCATCTGTGGCGAAGCCGGTGGCGATCCGATATTAACTCCCTTCTTCGCCGCCCTCGGTATCGACGAACTCAGCATGGCCCCAGGCCAACTGCCTAAAGTCCGCAAAAAACTAACATCCCTACATTTCGATCCTGGCGAAAAAGAAGAATTAGTTAGCTCCATCCTCGACTGCGCCACCCAAGACGAAGTGCGCGCTCTGCTCTCACGCTATGGAGACTAAATTTGACGGTTGGCTGGTTTTGGGATAAGATTATAAATAGTATATTTTTGAGATATCGTACCTAGGCCGTTCAGAAATGCCCAGATGCTAGGCAACTTTGGGAACCTTGCCGCGCCGCGTACGTTCGGTACGCAAGCAAGGGGTTTCCAGAGTTAACAACGCAGATGGGCGTTTATCAACGGCCGACAGGCGGAGGTGAAGGGGATGCCCAAACAAGTCGGCATCAAAATCGCGGCAGAAAACCGCAAAGCCAGACACGACTATCACATCCATGAAACCTATGAAGCAGGCATCGTCCTTACCGGAACTGAAGTCAAATCTCTACGTGCCGGCAAAGCCAACCTCAAGGACAGCTATGGCAAGGTTGAAAACGCTGAGGTCTTCCTGCACAATATGCACATCAGCCCTTATGAGCAGGGTAACCGATTTAACCACGAACCACTGCGCAAGCGCAAATTGCTCATGCACCGTGTTGAGATTAACAAGCTAATCGGCAAGGTCAAAGAAAAAGGCTTCGCCCTAGTGCCGCTCAAGATCTACTTCACCCACGGCTTGGCCAAGGTGGAGATAGCGCTAGCGACAGGCAAGAAACTCTACGACAAACGCGACGACATGGCCGAACGTGACGCAAAACGCGATATGGATCGTGCGTTTCGCGATAGCCAGAAAATGTAATTGACATCCCTGCGCTATTTGATATAATAAGATCACTCCAAGGGTTATTCGTTGACCAGGGAGTTAGCCTTACCCTCCTTCATACGGGGGCGTACTGGTTTCGACAGGGGTAGTTGTGGCATCGATAGCGAGCCGGGGTTCCATCAGCCCGTCAATACGGTGGACAATAGTAACTGCTAACAACGAATACGCTTTAGCAGCTTAATGCTAACGTTCTACCTAGCTTTGCCCACGGGCCGGGATAGGACGTCATACAGTGGGATACCGAAGACCTTATTCTCGGCGGGCCTTGGGGAATTTTATCGAGATAGCGCTAGCGAAGCCTGTCAGTAGGCGTCAACGGTGCGAAGTTTAAATTACTGACTGCGCTCGGAGAAGTCGTTGTAGCAATGCTTTTGGACAGGAGTTCGATTCTCCTCGCCTCCACCATTCAAATCCGGAAAAGTCGAAAACCCGCGTACTACGCGGGTTTTTTGTTGTTTGTGTGGGCGATTGGTGGAGGTGGCCTCCACCAAATGGTAAAAGGTGGAAAGTAGTGATGCAAGAGAATTGTCCTGGTGTATTTATGTTGATTCTTGAAACAACCATCAATGTATAAAGGAAATACTAATGACAAAGTAGAAATATTTTACACAAGTACATTTAGATGTTGGTGGAGGTTCTCAAATGGCTACATGTCATGAATATTATTTGAGTATAAATACCTTGTGTAAAGATATCATTAATAGATCTTTTAGCGAAGAGAACCAGGTACTTTTTGCTGAAAACCATGCGTTTATTAATGATTTGAATGAATGGATTGAAATTCTAAAGAGTCGACCAGAACTAGAACTTTTTAAAATGGCGTTTCGCGAGTATCAATATAGCCTGATTTTTGCTTCACAAGGCTTATATCGCCAAGCTTTTAATTCATTAAGATTTTTCATTGAACATTCGTCTGCGGCATTATACTTTTCTTTTAGAGAAATGGACTTAAGACTATGGATGATAGGACAGCAGGATATATACTGGAGTAGTATTACAGACCAAGACAATGGGATTTTCTCAAGAAATTATTTTAAGGCTTTTTCTCCGCTCCTTATGGATGAAGCTTCTTTTTTTGGACAGATAGCTAAACAGATTTACAGAGAATGCTCGGAGTATACTCATGGCAATTACAGTACACATAAAATATTACCTTTAACTTTCGAATTTAATGAAGTCCTGTTTCGAGACTTTCATGAAAAAGTAGGAACTTCAAAAATGCTAGTAGTTTTCTCATTATGTGCTAGATATCTAAATTTTTTAGATGCTGAATCTAAAAGACGTCTAGAATCAAACATTATGGAACATGTTGGGCATATAAGCGGAATTCGGGAAAGTTTTTAAACGTAAAGAGAGGGTGTTATAGGTGGCAGATTTTTTCTATAGAACCGAAGAAATAAAAGTGGAAGAAGTGGCGGATTACTTTGTTGAATCGAATCAAGATCGTCAGATTATAGACCAGCTTAAATCGAGAACCCCGGTGATTCTTGTTGGAAGTCGCGGGGTAGGAAAGTCATTTTTATTCAGAGTTGCACAAAATGAATTACAGAGTTCGTTTGCCAAAGACAAAATTTTGCCGATATACGTGACTTTTCGAGGTAGTTCATTAATTCATACTAATAATCCACAACAGTTTCATCATTGGATGCTTTCTAGGATTTGTGACGAGCTAATTAGATCGCTCTCAAAAAGTGGAAAGCTAACTATTACCCCCAATAGTTTGAATATCTTGGCTGCTGGGCCTATCTCAACGGGATTTATTCAAACTAAAATAGAACTAATTGCCCAAGCGTTTGAAGATTCGTGGAAGAATCCGGGTTCAATTATTGATATAGAGGGATTGCCGTCAACTGATAAATTTCTGGACGCCGTGGAAGATATCTGTGCTGATTTAGATATAAATCGTATTATAGTTTTTATTGATGAAGCTGCACATGTATTCATGCCAGAACAACAGAGACAGTTCTTTACTTTATTCAGAGATATTCGCAGCCCTTATATTTCATGCAAAGCGGCTGTTTATCCAGGTGTAACTGTCTACGGTGATACGTTCCAGCCTATCCATGACGCAACGGTATTAAATCTACATAGAGATGTTCTTGATGAAAAGTATATATACAATATGAGAGAGATAGTTAGGAAACAGGCAGAGGACAGTGCTTTATTGACTGCTCTTTCACGTAGGGGAGAAAATTTTGCGATTCTTGCCTATGCAGCTAGTGGTAATCCGCGTCATTTATTAAAAACATTAATTCTTGCCCCGAAACTTGATAGCGATTCTGTAAATAAAGTAATAAGAGAATACTATAGGACGGATATTTGGTCAGAACACTCGAAATTAGCTGAAAAATTTGTTGGGCACCGCGCAATGATAGACTGGGGCAGGAAATTTATCGAGGGTGAAGTACTCCCGGATATTCAACAAAAGAATGTTAATAACCTGTCAGATGATAAGAAGACATCATGTTATTTTTGGATTCATAGAGATGCTCCACAACCAGTTAAAGAGGCGCTACGTTTATTGGAGTATACAGGGGTAGTAACAGAGCACGCATCCGGAATTAAGGCAACAAGATCTCAAATAGGAACAAGATACCTTGTTAACCTTGGTACACTTATGGCGTTAGAAGCTACGCCAACTTCTATAGCATTTATCATTGCGTCGTCACTTTCAATAAAGAAGATGACAGAATATGGGGAGAATCATAAAGCTTATGAACCACTTTTAGCAGAAATGCCAAAGTTTAATGAACCAGATTTGTCTGATGTTCTTTTAGCGGAACTTGAAAAACCAATTGATGTGTTGGATCTTACATTGTGGCAAAGAGAAAAGATACTTTCATTAGGATTATCTACAGTTGGAGATATACTTAGGGCACCTGAATCCAAGCTCCTTGAAGCTTATCTTGTGGGTGTTAAGCGGGCGAGAAGGATACGCAATGTAGCGTTGACTGCTGTATATGAATATCTATCTAGTTAGTTTTCTAGCAACGATAGAAGGATACAAGGTGATGGTTCTGCTGTTTCCTTTTATAAAGGTGGATTTACAGGGTCACGGATCGCCTCCACCATACAAATCTGGATTTTTTATAGAAATAGGAAACAGCTATTTGCCTAATAATAGGCAAATAGCTGTTTTTTTAACCACAGTTTAAGATAAGCCGAGGAGAACCGTATCATCTATAATGGCGAATAATTATCGGTCATAGTGTAAGGATGAGTGGATCGTAGCTTGCGGCAAAGTCCTGTTAGGCTTCGGAGACCTGGCAGGACTTTGTTGTTTTGTGGGAAATAGGAGAAGTAATAATGCAGATACATTGAAAATATTTCTGCTCGGCTATAAATGACAAATGGGGACGTTACTTTTTTGTCAATAACGGAAGATAACATATGAAATAGCATCATGGTCAAAGACAGAACATAATGCTGTAATTCGGAAGTTAAGAGAAGAAGGGTTATCGTCACGTCAAATTGAATGAGCAACGGAAATATCACGAGATATATTAGCGAAATATTGACAAATTAGGAACGTTCCTTCTGTCCTCGCAGGAGCTTACTTGATTGCGTTCAAAAAGTACCGCCAAGATATTGGCATAGATAAAAGATTATGTTATACTACGTAAGTAAAATATTTATTGGCTGATCAGTAAACTGAAGGCCAAGGAAAATCGCTTAAGCGGTTTCCTTGGCCTTTTATTTTTATTTAGACGAGGAAGGTAGATAATCTAAGGGGAAAAGAGCAAATTGCTGTTATCTATGCATGAAAGACACGTATCAACAATAGTATTTAAAAAAAGTCATTGCGAAATCTAATTTAATCGCAAGAATGAATTAATTACGGAAGGTTGGGAAATATGAATAACTATTTAGCAGTAAGTATCAATATCGTAGCAATACTTGGAATGGTGTATATTTTATATCGTATGCAGTGCAAGCATGTGAGTTTTGGGATACGAGTCATGACAGGACTTATTCTTGGTGTTATATTTGGCGGTGTATTGCAGAGTATTTTTGGTGGTTCACCAGACGTTATCAAACAATCAAATAGTTGGTTTGATGTAATCGGATCTGGTTATGTACGGCTGCTTAAGATGATCGTGATGCCTTTGATTGTTGTTTCAATCACATCAGCTATCACGAATCTGAAGGATATAAGAATCCTTAGCAGAGTTGGAGGGCTGATCATCGGCATACTGTTATTTACCACTGCTATTGCGGGTGTAATAGGAGCAGGGTCGTCTTTAGCCTTTCATTTGACGGCAGATGGGTTGCAGGTAGGCGAGGCTGAGTTGGGTGCTACGAAAAGAGTCGAAGGAAAATTGACTTCATTTAAGACCAAACCTGTGCAGCAGCAGTTGATAGAAATCATTCCGACCAATCCTTTTTATGCTATGACAGGTCAAGGCAGTGCAGATACATTATCAGTAGTTTTCTTCTCAACTCTGCTTGGTCTTGCCGTGTTGGGCATTAAGAGAACGAAACCTCAGTCGGCGGAATTTTTCATGAATGCAGTTCAGACAGCGAATGATATCGTGATGAAGCTTGTGGATTTTGTATTGTTATTGACACCCTATGGAGTGTTGGCATTGATGACTAAATTTGTGTCTACAAGTAATTATGGCGATATTTACAAATTAATTCAATTTGTAATTGCTTCTTATGTAGCGCTTATCATTATGTTTTTAGTACATTTGATAATACTCTTTTTGATGGGATTCAATCCCATTACTTACGTTAAAAAGGTCATACCTGTACTGGTTTTTGCCTTTACATCCCGGACGAGTGCGGGGACACTTCCGCTGACTATCGAAGCACTGATCAATAAGCTGGGGGTTCCTTCCGGTTATGCAAATTTATCAGCTTCTTTCGGAGTAAGCATTGGACAGAATGGCTGTGCGGGCATATACCCAGCTATGCTGGCAGTGATGGTTGCTCCTACAGTGGGAATTAACCCTCTTGATCTTGCTTTCTTGTTTAAGCTGGTGATTGTTGTCGCTATTGGTTCTTTTGGGATTGCCGGTGTGGGCGGCGGCGCTACCTTTGCAGCGCTGATCGTGCTTTCTACGATGGGTTTGCCAGTGGGGATCGTCGGTTTGCTGATAGCTATTGAACCGTTAATTGATATGGGAAGAACTGCGCTGAACGTAAGCGGGGCCATGATTGCCGGCGTTGCTACTAGTAAAATAATGAATGAGATCGATACAGCAACTTACAATCAGGATAATTGAAGTCAATCGGGAATAAATTCAATTAATTATAAACAAAAGCACTATTTGTTATTCTACTGACAAATAGTGCTTTGTTTAGTGCGCCCCGTTCCAATGTGAAAGGAAAAAGCTTGGAGAAAATCGGAATGATTGGTGAGATGAATAATGTTGGAAAAGAATTACTCATGTTGAAAATGATATCTATGCCAGGGGTGAGTAGACCTTTGACTTATTAAACCATTAAGATTAGGAACAAAAAACAAATTGGGAACGTCCCTATCGTCATTAAAATCTCTCAAAGATTCGCTGCTAGTCGGATAGTATAATGATTCATACAAATTGGTTATTCCTCTTCTTGAAAAACTTAGTTTACATTTGATGTACCCTTGGAGCCAAAATTTTCATTGACATCGATCTCTAATGTGTGCTTAAATAATTTTAGCGTACTGGTACCTTTAAAAGCAGTCCTGCGAGGCTGACAAGGTAGACGACATAAGGTGGCACTCAGACATATTTTTTATGCTGTTGCCAGTTGATCTACATGCTTCTTGTCAGTGTTTCTGGCAAGAAGCCTTTTTGTTTGGGTATCGGAACAAAATATCACTGAGGAGGGGTTCTGTATGGATAAAAACAACGAACAAAATTTTGCTCCGCGGGAATTTGGCGCAGTCGAAAGCGTACCCGCAAGTGCACGAACACTATCTTTTTGGGATATGGTTGCCACCTGGATTGGCGCTAACGCCAACAATGGCTCTTGGTATGTTGGCGGCGTCGTAGCCGGTACTGCGTTTGCCGGATCGATCTGCGTAACAATGATTGCTAATCCAATCGCTTATATTATTATGGCTCTTATTGGTTTTATGGGATTTAAGGTCGGCACTTCAACAATGGCTCTCACCCGAGCATCTTTCGGTGTTCGCGGCAGTTATCTGCCCTCATTGTTAAACACGACCCAGTTTATTGGCTGGACAGCTGTGAACACCTTTATTGCTGCCATCTCGGTCAGTTTTATCTGTAAGGAATGGCTGGGCATGCCGGCCTTTGGTGAACCGGGCGGCAATACGACTATGCTCATCGGCATCGCATTCATGAGCATACTGCATCTTCTCTCGATTGCTACCGGTCATCGTTCGGTGAAAATGGTGGAACGGATTGGCGTATTCCTAGTATTGTTTCTTGGCGTATGGGAAACAATTGTCGTACTCCAGAATGTATCGCTGGAAGCTATTATGAACTGGCAGCCGCCAGCAGACAAGCGCATGCCTTTTGGTTCGGCTATGGATGTTATGGCCGCATTTAGTCTCGGCTGGGTACCGGCAATCGCAGAATTTACTCGTTATGGTAAAACAAAAGCCACGGCGACCATTGCGCCTATGATTGGTGCAAACTTGGCCTTATTCTGGTTTGCCTTTGTCGGCATCATTGCCACCATTGGTATGGCAATAACCACTGGAGTCTATGATCCCAATTACTCTGACCCCAGTACCATTGTTAGTAAATTAGGATTAGGCAGCGTAGCTCTCCTCGTCATCATTATCACTAGCACCACAGCTAATGCTGTAAACCTTATGGCTGCCGGCATATCGCTTACTAATATAACGAACAAGATTTCCCCCATTATCTCGCTCTGGCTGGTAACGGTTGTTGCGGCTGCTCTCACTGTCGTACCCCTGTATCTTTCCAGCTTCCTCCATTCTTTTATCCTCTTCCTGGATTATATCGGTATGGTCTTTGGTCCAATCTTCGCTATTTTAATTGTTGACTATTATTTCATCCGTAAAGGGAATTATGACCCGGCTGCTTTAGCTGAATGCCGCGGGAAATACTGGTACAGCAATGGCTTAAATAAACTGGCGCTCACCGTCTGGGTTATCGGTGTAATTACCTTTCTGTTACTGCACAAACAGCCGCTCTTTGCTAATAGTATAGGTGCTACCTATCCTGTGATTGTACTGACTGGAATAATTTATTATGTTGCTTCTAAACTGCAGGCTGCCGCCCATGTTGGCAGGGCAGCTAAGGAGGATGCAAATGCTAATTAAAAAGGTTCGCCTTCATGATCGGCAAGGATTGTGGCAGATTCAAATTAAAAACGGTAATATTCTTTCTATCTCCCCCAATACGAACGAACAGTCTGCCTCTGACAATGTGCTGGACGCAGAAGGCGGCTTAGTGATCCCGCCGTTCATTGAACCGCATGTTCATCTGGACACAACGCTGACGGCAGGACAGCCGCGCTGGAATGAGAGCGGTACTCTGTTTGAGGGCATTGAACGGTGGGCGGAAAGAAAACAGTTGTTATCGCAGCAAGATGTTAAAGAACGGGCGATAACAACTCTTAAATGGCAAGCCGCTCAAGGTATTCAATATGTACGAACCCATGTCGACATTACCGACCCTTCCTTAACTGCACTCAAAACACTGCTTGAAGTAAAAGCCCAAATTGCGCCGTGGATTGAGCTGCAGCTAGTCGCCTTCCCCCAAGAAGGTGTACAGTCTTACCCTCAAGGAATAGAACTGCTAGAAGAAGCTTTGCGTCTTGGGGCCGATGTTGTCGGGGGTATTCCGCATTATGAATTTACCCGCGAATACGGGGTCGCCTCGGTCCACACAGTATTTGAACTTGCTGCCAAATATGATCGGCTGATAGACATCCATTGTGATGAAATTGATGATGAGCAGTCTCGCTTTATCGAAGTAGTTGCAGCAGAAGCCTATCGCCAGGGGATGGGCGATAGGGTAACAGCAAGCCACACTACAGCCATGCATTCCTACAACAATGCTTATACTTTCAAGCTGTTTAATTTGCTAAAGTTATCTGGCATCAACTTTGTTGCCAACCCGCTTGTCAATATTCATCTGCAGGGCAGGTTTGATACTTACCCTAAGCGCCGCGGCATCACTCGCGTTAAAGAATTATGGGAAGCTGGCATCAATGTCTGCTTTGGGCATGATGATATTCTTGACCCTTGGTACCCGCTGGGTACAGGCAATATGCTCCAGGTACTCCACATGGGACTTCATGTCTGCCAGCTAATGGGTTACAGTCAGCTTAACCAGGCATTAGACTTAATAACAGTCAATAGCGCCCGCACCCTTAACATCAGTGATCGGTATGGAATTACTGAAGGGAACCCCGCTAATTTGATCATCCTGCCAGCTGACAACAGTTACGATGCACTTCGCCGCCAAGTACCGGTACGTTACTCACTGCGTCAGGGCCGGGTTATTGCTGAAACAAAACCCAGCACTACATCTCTTCACTGGAACACAGATAAACCGGAAACAATTACCTTCAAAAACTAAACATTGACGTAAAAAGGCCCAACAGACCGATTAACGTAGGACGTTCTGTTTAGGATCGAATTTTGGAAATCGGGCTTAAATGTCAACCAAGCTGGCGCTATAAATTAGTGTCAGCTTTTCTTTATAATGTCTAGATTTATGAAAAATTCCTGTCAAAGAAATAGATAAATCACCGGCATCGCGGCCGGTGATTTTATCTTGTTAGTGATTAAATTCCCATAATTATACCTAGTAGGTCAGTGGCTTTCATATTTGTGTGTAACTCTAAGGCACCTTCCCGAGTGGTGATTCTACTAATCTCAACCTTGTTCCCGATATTACTACTTAGTAGTGACTTCTCAACGAGCGGGCGGAAATTCACCTTTAGTGTGTTGCCATCGAAGCGTGCGTCGAACTGTTTTACATCCTTTAAGGGATTGCCATATAAGTCCGCTATTGCACCGATACTGATAAATTTGAGCATCCAGGTTAGGATCGGCTTATTGGCAACTTCCTTTTTTCGGATGTAAACTTCCGCATAGGATTCGGCCTGATTATGAACGAACTGCTTGATTTCGCAGGTAAGCCCAACACGTCCCAGACTACTATCGAATGTGACAACCATTTTATTATCGCCCAATAGTTTTAAGGTCGGATTTTTCGCCTTGTTCGAATTGGCGTGGGCAGCAAAATATTGATTAATTGCATCTTCGGGGATAACCCATATACCGCCGTTCAACCCGTCAATCGTCTGTGTTTTCCATATTGTCTGCAGTAAAGCCCCAGAGGATTCCTCCAGTGTCGGCGATGCTATAACCGGTAGTGTGAACAGCAGGATCAGCAATATACATATCGTTTTCTTTAACAAATTTATCACCAAAATCAATTATAGCATAGATTTCTAACAGATTGCCAACAGAACCCAAGATTGGATAACTAGAAGGAAACAAGTGCTTGCGATACGGGTTGATACCTTCTGATTAATTGTGGATTTCTTTTATGAATTCCTCCATTCGGCAACATATTGTTCCAATATTTTGGCTAATTCTCCGCCGATGTGAGCATATGCATCGTCATCGAGGTTAGCCAGCGATACTCGGATGGACCACTTCGGACCATGAAAGCCACGGCCACTCAGCAGTACGATGGATGAGTTTTCTGCTAAATGAAATAGGATATCGAGAGGTTCATAGTTCCTCTTTAGAAAATCCGTAAACGGGCTGCCGTAGTAAAGATTTGCCCATTCCTCCAAATCAAACTCCGTATAGTAATCTGCGTCATACGGAAGGTTGGGAGGCGGCAATCTTAGACCGTCATATAGAAGCTTCATACGTCGCTGGCAAATACTTTTTGTTAATTGCTTATACGTACTTTCTTTATTCAACAAAGCAAAGCCCGAAAATAGAGCCATTTGTATCTGCTGAGGTGTCGATAGCCCTGCGGTATGATTCAAGGCTACTTGACGGCTGTCCGCCACCATCCGGTCTATAAAGGGGATTGTTTCGGGGTGCGGTGAAATTGACGCATATCTCAGTTTCAAAATTTCTTTATTCTCACTTGGCAATTGTTTTAACAATTTATCGAATACATTGTCTTCATGAATTGCAATAACGCCTAACCGCCACCCGGTTACGCCAAAGTATTTTGAAAAGGAGTACACACCTATGGTGTTAAACGGTAAGTCGGCCATCAGAGAACGATAATTGTCAACGAAAGTTCCATAGACATCGTCGGAAATAATCATTAAGCTCGGGTTATGTTGTTTCACGATGTGTATCAGTTGTTGAATCGATTCAGGTTGAATTGCGACTGAGGGTGGGTTACTCGGATTTACTAAGAATAGGGCTTTAATCGATGGATCGGCAAGCTTTTCTATTTCTGAATGCGGATATTGCCAAGTGTGATTTCCGTTCTCATCCGTTCCTACAGCCCGAATCTCGACAACTTTAAATTGGTAGCGGTGCAGATGCGGTATTTCGAGATAGGGTACAAATATCGGTACCATAATTGCAATGGTATCTCCACGGGAGAGCAAGTAATTTTCAAGTAATGAATCAAAGATATAACACATGGCAGCGGTAGCCCCTTCGACAGCGAATAAATTAAATCTTCCGCAAGTTGAACCGTTGCCGCACATTTCTTGAATCATGAAGTTATGAACAACTCTTTCTGTATGCACAAGCATTCGATCCGGCATCGGATAATTATCACCAATAATCCCGTCAACCAACTCATAGATCCATTCTTCAGCGTCGAATCCGCAAATCCCTATTCCGTACTCAACAACGTCATCAAGCAGTCTTACCCCAGGAGTAGAAGTATTACTGTCAACGTAGGCCTTAAAACGCTGCACAATCCCGTTTAGATTTGGCTGTCCGCCTAGATTTCCCTCATCCCATACTCTGCGGCTTTCCTGCACTGCAAATTGTCCCAGCGCAAAGAAAGCCTCACGCGGTGTCGTCGAAATCCAATTTGGATTGCCTCTGCCTGCATCTAGTAGTGTACGTGTTCCCCTTTTATGCCCTTGTGCCAAGCTAATCAGCTTGTCTTTAAATTCAAAAGGGCTTATATCTTCGTATGGGGACTTTGTTTGATGCTGTTTTTCAATCACTTGGTTCATAAGAATGCATCCCCTTTCCTTAATTTTAGTTACTGATTAGGCTCAGGCAGCACTATGTTCGAATAGGAGAGGTAGTACCGGCTATGTTCTTATTGTCATTAAACGATATTAGCTCATGTGCATATGTTTACATACAACGAGTGTAACGATACGCACCTCTATGATAAATTTAGTATTTGCGGCTTGGCAGCGCCTATGCCGTGGTAGAGCAGATGTCGGCAGGTATTTAGCAGGTTGCCGCGAATACCAATTAGCCTGCGCGGCTAAATTATTCCTATGGTCAACTTAGCGATGCGGCTAGAACTGGTAACACCGAGGGCCGACGTCAGGCGGGCGCTGATTATCGAGAAGGTAGGTCTGAAAATGGGGATCGTGATGAATGCGGTTACGGAGGTAATCCGGCTCAGATAGGTAACAGAAAGGCTCTGACGTTTCTGGCAGAACCTTTTCTCTTGAAAATAGGTGGATTTGCAAGGGTCACGGATCGCCTCCACCAAAAATTTGTAAACCCGCGAATTGCGCGGGTTTTTTGCTTTTGTAGGTTTGTAGGGCGCGGATAGTTCACCAGTTAAAAACGATATTACTATGTATTAATCCACAGTTGGAGTGTTTTGAATAAAACAGAACCCCTGTCCCCCTGTTTATTTGTGCTATTATATGTATAATGAGATACAAACTACAGTAGGCTAGAGATAGGGTAATTCGACGAAAAAATGAGGCTTGGAGCAGTATGAATTTTCAAAATATTGAAGAGTGTGTTTTTAGTAAGGAAATAGCAAAAGCATTAAAGGACTTGGGGTACGAGACGCTCACTAAGGTTCAGGAAGAGGTGATACCCTTAGTTCTTGCACAGAAGGATATCATAGTGAGATCCCAGACGGGTAGTGGTAAGACGGCCGCTTTTGCCATCCCAGTTTGTGAGAAAATAGAAATTGAGCAAAAAAATCCCCAGGTATTGGTTCTAACACCAACGAGAGAATTGGCGGTACAAATAAAACAGGATATTTCCAATATAGGAAGATTTAAAAGAATAAGATGTGCCGCTGTTTTTGGCAGACAACCTATGGAAATACAAAGAAGAGAATTAAGGCAAAGAGTTCATGTTGTTGTCGGTACACCAGGGAGAACCTTAGATCATCTTGACAGAAGAAATATGAATCTGGAAGAAGTGCAGTATCTGATTATTGATGAAGCAGACAAAATGTTGGATATGGGTTTTATCGAACAGGTGGAAGCAATCATAAAGGTTTTGCCTGCTAACAGGCTCACGATGTTATTTTCTGCTACTATGCCAGACAAGATTCAGGAAATCTGTAAGCAATACATGAAGGAACCCATCAAAATAGAAGTTGATTCGGAAAGTCCTAGTTTGGAAAACATTCGGCAAGTTTATTATGAAGTAGAAGAAAATGAAAAGTTCAATTTAATTACTAAAATAATATATAGTGAAAGACCAGATAGTTGCATTCTGTTTTGTAATACAAGAGACAAGGTAGAAAATGTCTTTGAAAAGATGAAGCATAAAGGCTACTCCTGTGGAATATTGCATGGAGGAATGGAACAAAGGGATCGATTGCACTCCATTCATGATTTTAAGAGGGGAGAATTTCAGTTTTTGATTGCGACTGATGTGGCAGCTAGGGGGATCCATATAGACGATATATCTCTAGTGGTCAATTATGATATGCCATTGGATAATGAAAGCTATGTTCACAGAATTGGCAGGACAGGGCGGGCTGGGAATGTAGGATCGGCTATTACACTTACAACAAGAAATGAATATAGGACTTTGCATGAGATAGAGGAATATGTTCATTATAAGATACCGAAACAAGGAATTCCGACGGTGGAAGAAGTGGAAGAAGGAAAGCTGATTTTTAATAATCGTGATGGGATTGAGCGTACATTGAAAATTGATAAAAGCGAAGAATTAAATAGACAGATTACTAGAATTAGGATAAACGCAGGCAAGAAGACGAAGATGCGACCAGGAGATATACTAGGCGCCGTTACTACCATTCCAGGCATTAGTGGAGACGATATTGGTATTATTGATGTCCAAGATACATGCTCCTATGTTGAGATTCTTGGGGGCAAAGGAGATATTGTCATGGAGGCGCTTTCGGTAACAAAGATAAAAGGAAAGATACATACGATAAAAGAAGTAGGCTTTTCTAATAAGTAGCGCATGAAAAGACTGGGCGAGCTGAAAAGTAGAGGGGAAAAGAACATACTATGAGTACTAGTGTATTAACAGAGAAAGGCTTCGCCGAAATTATTGCAAAGAACGGCGGACGTGTTTTTAGAGTCGGTGGTTGTGTCCGCGACAGTTTTATGGGAGTAACACCGAAGGATATTGATTTTAGTATTGTTGGTATGGTTAAGAAAGATTTCAAAATCCTTTTCCCCGAGGCTGAAGAATGTGGCAAGTCTTTTTCCGTTTTTTGCTTGGCGATCGACGGTATAAAGCGTGAAGTTGCCTTTGCGAGAACGGAGCGGAAAGTAGGTAGCGGCTACAAAGGGATCAAAGTATCAACCAAGCCAAAGATCACCATTGAAGAAGATCTTTATAGACGTGATACTACGGTTAACTCCATCGCCCTTGATAGTTTAACGGGAGAAATTATCGATCCTTTCCATGGAAGAAAGGATATAGAAGCCAAGGTACTCAGAGCGACTAGTCAACATTTTTCCAATGATCCAATGCGCGCCGTACTACTTGCAGGGCAATCTGCCAGATTTGGTTTTGCCATAGACCGCGATACGTTGCCTCTTATGATTGCTGCTGCGGAAGAACTTGCTCATGAGCCTGTGGATCGTATGGTTGCGGAATTGGGAAGGGTTTTATCAGAAGCACAGGAACCAGGACGATTTTTCAAGGTTCTGGCAAAAACTAATTTATTGCGGGTTACATTTAAAGAAATCTCAGATTTGTCTGAAGGAGAGCTTAGAAGAGTAATAGACGGACTAGATTCAGTGGCAAAAGCTACACAAAATTCTAAGTTAAGGTTTGCAGCCTTTGGTTTAGTGCTGGGGGAAGAGAGTTTAATCTTATGGAGTAATAGAATGACATTGCCTGGTGACTGGCTGGATGCCGCTGTTGCTGTCAGCCAAATAATAGGCTTCTTGGAAACTCCCACTCCTGAGAAGATTGTAGATACCATTAATAAATTAAGGCGTGGTTCTCTTACTATTGAGGAGTTCGACATCATTGCCAAAGCAGCAGGATTAAAAATCCCAAAACTGGGACCACTGAAAGCGGTAATGGGCTTGCCCAAAGGAGAGGTGGTCCCCAAGACATTAAAGGGGAAAGAAATTGGTGAATGGTTGAGAGAGAAGAATGTGAAAGCCGTTTCAAAACAATTGCATTTCAGGTAATTGCATCTGAAATTATGAATTAATAAAGCAATTCAAAGAGACAATAGTCCAGAAATAACCGCCAGCTTCATATGCATGAGCTGGCCAAGGACAGTTTTCGCAAAGCATATGCTGAAAAACTAAAGAATGGGCATGTTGCTAAAGGGACTCAGAAATAATGCCGACGACAAGAACGATTCACCGTCAGTCAAGACGATGAATCGTTCTTGTCTATTATGCAGGCAATTCTGTAAAATTAAGAGGGATTACCGTTTCCAGGGAGAATAACATTAATAGAAAATTGAAGGGAAAACACACTCTCTTCTTTGGGCGGTCGAATTATGGATCGAAAAGCTTTGCGGTTTGTTTGTTTGCTCACAATTGTGATGGCTATCTGCGGGTTAATGGGGTGCGGCTCTTTCTTGAGTAAGAGCAAGTACCTCGATTTTAAGAAAGTTGAAACGCCGCCGGCCATATCTGCCGTCAATGCGGATTCTCAGTCTTTGCGGGTGGCGATTTCCTCTGTGTTATTGCCGCAGGAGACAGTAGTGTATTACCGCTCCATTGCTAATTTTCTCGGTTGGCATGTGGACAGGCCGGTGATTCTGATTCAACGAAAAAGTTATGCAGAGATTGCACTACTGCTCTTAAATGGAGGCGCGGACATCGCGTTCTTCTCATCCGGAGAATATGCAAACTACAGTGGTTTTGATGAGATTGAGATGTTGGCTAGTCAACAGCGGATGGGTCAGCCATATTATCAGGGGTATATCGTTGTATCGAAGGATAGCGAGATAAGAAAGATATCCGATCTTAAAGGCAAGACTGTCGCATTTACAGATCCTTTAAGCTATTCCGGCTATACATTTTTAGTACATATGCTTCGACAAAAAAACCAGACCCCGGAGACATTCTTCGGACGCTATATTTATACTTACAGTCATGATAATTCCTTTCGCGCAGTCGCAAACAAGGTTGTTGATGCTGCGCCTGTTACCAGACTAGTATACGACCGAGCTAAGCAAAAGCAGCCGGAGCTGGCGGAGGCGGTCAAGATTATTGCTGTTTCGCCGGCAGCTGGGATTGGCCCAGTAGTCGCAGGTAAAAGTGTAAGTCAGGGACAGCGGGAAATCTTGCGAAAGGCCCTGCTCACCATGCATGAAAGCCCGCAAATGACGCCAGCGCTGCAAGGATTATTGATTGACCGGTTCGTGCCGCCTCAGCCAGAGCTGTTTGAACCGATTCGGCGGATGCTGCGAGAAAAGAGAGAGCAGTTATGATGATGTCACGGCTGTCGATTTATTACCGGATAGTGGCGATGGCACTATTTATCATTGCATTGCTTAGCTTTGCCACCGGTTTAATTGTTTGGGATTCTCTTGATGATATTGTTTCGCAACAGCTCCAAAAACGCGGCGCCGAGATCGCAACCCACGTAGCATTGGCCAGCGGAAATTATATATTAATGGAAGATCTGTACAATCTATATGAGTTGGCGGCTCAAACAGCAGCAAGCAGCGAAGATGTGAGGTATATTCTAATCATCGATAGTAACAAGCGACTTTTGGCGCATACCTTTCACGGCGGTATACCGAAGGGACTGCTGGACGATATGCCTGACCTTACTCAGCAGGAAATATCGGTATTTAACTCAAACGAAGGGGTTATTCATGATATTGTTGTTCCCATTGAAAATGGAGCGGTTGGTTATGTTCGGGTCGGAATGACCGAGGAGTATACGCGAAATACGATAAATCAGCATATAAGAGACGTATTGCTTACTGTCCTCGTTATTTGCGTACTGGCTGTATTCTTATCCAGCAGGATATCGGCGTTAATTACGAAACCAATTCGCAATCTAGCGGAAGTTGCCGAATCCATAACACGGGGAAATCTTGTAATTCGAGCTAATATCCGTGAAAGAGGCGAGGTTGGCAAGCTGGCTACTGCTTTTAACGAAATGGCTGCCAGCCTAATACAGGCTAGCGCTGATAAAGAAGTTCTGGTTGGTGAGCTTCTCGCCAAGGAACAAATGCGTGATACGTTAATTGCTAAGCTGATGACAGCTCAGGAAGACGAACGCAAGAGGATTTCCCGTGAGCTGCACGATGAAACAAGTCAAGCGCTAACCTCGCTTATGCTGACAATGCGGGTTTTAGCGGAAGATGCACCGAATCAAGAGCAAAAAGATGCTTTGCTGCTGGGGCGTGACGTCGCCGCCAATATTTTGCGAGAGGTTCGCGATCTGGCAATTGAGTTAAGACCGCCTGCGTTGGATGATCTCGGCTTAGTCGCTGCTATAGAACGGTATAGCGAAAAATTTGCGATCCGACATGGGTTAAACATCGAACTAAATACATCAGGCCAGCAAACTTCTGTTGATGGCCAAATTGCCGTGGCCCTTTACCGAATTGTCCAGGAGAGCTTAAACAATGTTGTTAAGCACTCCGGCGCAACCACTGTGTCAATAAACATAACCTTTCTGCCAGATCAGATTATGGTCACTATAGCTGACAATGGCAGGGGAATTTCTGATTCTGATCTAATTCGGGCGCAGAAAGAAAATCGGCTTGGACTATATGGAATGCGTGAACGGGTAGAGCTTCTTCAAGGCAGGTTAGATATTAGACAATCCCTCTACGGCGGCGCTGAGTTGTCCATTGCAATTCCTCAATACCGCCCGAGGAAAGGAGAGTCATCGTGAAACAAAAGCTTAAGGTGCTACTAGCTGATGACCATAAACTACTCCGCTCTGGCCTAAAACTGCTGCTGCAGCGGAATCCGGACATGCTAGTGGTTGGAGAATCGGCGGATGGTGAGCAGACCATACAACTGTTTGAGCAGCTTCAACCGGATATTTTGTTGCTTGACTTATCCATGCCTGCTATGGATGGAATTGAATGTCTCAAGGAGATCAAAAGCCGTTATCCTGAGGCTAAGGTGATTGTATTAACGATGCACGAAGATGAGAATTATATAAAACGGGCAATGCAAGCAGGCGCCTCTGCTTACGTGCATAAAAGCGCGGCGGACACTGATTTGTTCAAAGCAATTGAGGCTGTGCAAGCAGGTGGTATCTATCTCAGCCAGCAAGATTCCAAACTATTGCTGCACGTTTTACTAAACCGAGAACAGGATGCGATTGATAAAAAAGCTCCTTACATTCTGCTCAGCCCTAGGGAGCGGGAGGTCTTGCGCCTGGTTGCACACGGATATTCGCTAGCTGAGGTAGCGGAGAGACTATCGCTAAGTATTAAAACAGTGGATACGTATAAAGTGCGGCTAAGTGAGAAACTGCAAGCAACTAAAAGGAGTGAATTGGTAAGTTACGCCCTAAAATATGGCCTACTGTCGACTGAATAGTATTTGTAGGGATTTTTCCGACAGTAAGTTGGGGGATTTTTCCGCTACATTGCGGCCTTATGTTGTGTGATAATTTAGAAAATAACACAAAAAGGCTGTTTTTTTCTGCGCTAAGCAAGCCAAGTATCTGCCCTCTTACTGGCGTCCGAACAGACCGATATCAAAAGGATTGCCGTTGTTTTTCTGAGAATCCAGAAGGGAGGTTGTTTTTCTATTTGTAGCGTGCATTTAGGACAAGAGAATGAAGGAGAACGGCTTATACAAGAACCATAATAGTTTAAATATAAGGAGGATTTCAGGGAAATGAGTAAAAAGAGCATTCTTCTGTTAGCAATCGTTATGTTGTGCAGTACCCTGCTCGCAGGCTGCGGCGGCAGCGATAAGAAAGCGGCAACGCCCGCTGCACCAGCAGCAGGCAAGAAACTCATCATTTACACGTCCATGAAGGAATCTCTCATCAGCGGGATAGTTGAGGGCTTCAAGAAGAAAAACCCTGGTATTGAGGTAGATTATCAGTCCGCCGGCGCCGGCAAGCTCATGGCCAAGATCGCAGCAGAGCGGCAGAGCGGCAAAATCCTGGCAGATATTATCTGGACAAGCGAGGTTCCCGATTTCTACAACATGAAGAAAGAGGGCATCTTGGAACAATACAAGACACCACTCCTAAAAGACATCGTAAATCCGTTTGATGACTATGATGGATATTTCACCGCAGCCCGGCTCGGAACCCTCGGTATAGCCATCAATACTGACAAGATTAAGACTCCGCCTACTCAGTGGTCTGACCTGTATAAGCCGGAATATAAAGGCGCTTTCGGTATAGCGGATCCCGCGCTTTCGGGAACAGCCTACATGAGTGTTGCCTTGTTAGAAAAGCAGTTCGGCTGGGAATTCTTTGATAAGTTACGCGCAAATGGCGCCAGAATCGGTAAGGGCTCCGGTCAGGTTGTTGACGACACCGCATCGGGCGAACTTGCTGCCAGTCTTGCGGTTGACTATATAACATACGACAAGATTGAAAAAGGCGCGCATATTGCTCTTTACTATCCGCCGGAACTTTTGCTCGCCCCAAGCCCTGTGGCTATATTCAAGGGTGGTAACGTAGACGCTGCGAAGAAATTCGTGGACTATCTGCTCGATAAGGAAGCGCAGACGCTCATTGCTGGTGAGGGTACGCTGTCCGTACGCACAGACGTAACGTCCCCAGAAAAATTGAAGCTGCCGGCGTCTGCTGATGCTTGGAAGCGCTCCATCAAGATAGACTACGTCAAGATGATGGATTCTAAGAAAGCGACGATAAAGCAATTTACTGATACCCTGCAGGGGAAGAAGTAGGTTTAACAAAGATCATGCTTCCTTCGGCGGGACGGATAGAGCCGTTCCGCCGTTTTCTATCATTAAGGGAGGGTAGCGTATGGCAATCATTCGTGTAGAAGGTATCGCGAAGAGTTACGGTACACATCAGGTACACAAGGACCTCACACTCTCTATTGAGCGGGGCGAGTGTTTTACCCTTCTGGGGCCGTCAGGTTGCGGTAAGACTGTGCTGCTGCGACTGATCGCAGGGTTTGAGACTCCCGACGCTGGGAGAATATCCATTGATGATACTGTAGTTGCAGATCCGGCGGCGGGTATATATATTCCCCCTGACCGCAGAGGGCTTGGCGTAGTGTTTCAGGATTATGCGGTTTGGCCGCATTTGACAGTATTTGATAATGTCGGTTATCCCTTGAAAATTGCCAAACGTCCTAAAAATGAGCTTAAAGAGCGTGTGATGGAATCCCTGGAGATGGTCGGGATGAGCGGCCTTGAGCGCCGTCTGCCGTCCGAGCTTTCCGGCGGTCAGCAGCAGCGCGTGGCTTTGGCCCGTGCTCTTGTCGCCAATTCGTCCCTGATGCTCTTGGATGAGCCGCTGACCAACCTTGACGCCAATCTGCGCGAGGAAATGCGGTTTGAAATCAAAGAGCTGCAGCGCAGGCTAAATATAACAGTCCTCTATGTTACGCATGACCAGGAGATAGCTCTTGCTATCTCAGACCGCCTTGCCATCATGGACGATGAGGGTAGGATACGGCAAACAGGCAACCCGTGGCAGATTTTTGAGCGGCCGTCGGATCCTTTTGTCTTCAACTTTATGGGCATAGCGAACTTCGTCCCTGTGCGGCGAGCCGGGGAGGCCTATTTAGTGGGACGCGGTGAACAGCTCATTCCGTGGGAGCCGCCCAAGGGTGACGCAGCCGAATGGGTCGCCGGTTTTCGCCCATCCGACGTTCAGATTGCCCCGCAAGGAATCGGCCTTAGAGGCACGGTCAAGCGCGCCAGCTTCCTTGGGGCGATGATGGATTATCTCATTGAGGTGGACGGTGCGCATCTGCGCACTAGCATAGAAACACACGAGGCCATATCAAAAGGGCTCATGTTCAAAGAGGGGGAGACTTGCGTGATCAGTTTCCGGGACCTCCTGTGGTTCAATGCCCAAAGCCTGACGGAGGTGGTGAAACAATGAGTACAGTTCCGCAAAAGACCCAGATGCCCACTCCCTCTGGAAATTTCATCTCTAAAAAGAGCAGTTTTGGGGCGGCGCAGATTATCCTCTTTTTCTCCGTTGCCATACTAGTCATTGTAGTGGCTGTTCCCGTTCTTTTGATTTTTTTCAACGCGTTCTGGGTGAATGGCGAGTTTAACATCCGTGATGTCGCCAATATCATTTTAGAACCGGAGACCTATCAGGCCCTGGTAAACTCGCTGATTATCGCCAGCGGCACCACGATAGGCAGCACGATCGTCGGCACCTTTTTTGCTTGGTTAGTAACGCGCACCGACCTTCCCTACAAGGCCTTTATGAAGGCCATGTTCTTAGTACCGTTCATGCTACCGTCTTTTATCGGCGCTCTCGCCTGGAAGATGCTGCTTTCCCCGAATGCCGGGTTCATTAACAAATTTTTCATCAATAATTTTGGCTTTGATGGCCCGATTTTTAATATCTACAGCTACCTTGGCATTGTTCTTGTAGAGGTAATGTATCTGTTTCCTTTTGTCTTCATCCAGGTATGCGGCGCGCTGGAACGCATGGACCCGACACTGGAGGAGTCAGCCCGCATATCAGGGGCAGGGCTTGTCACCATCACCAGAAAAATCACCATTCCTCTAGTGATGCCAAGTATCCTTTCCGGAGCGCTTCTGATCATGCTCTACTCCATGGCGCACTTCGGCACTGTTGCTGTGCTTGGTATAGAAAACGGGATATTCAATATCCCGACACTCATTTACCAGCGCATACACCAAAGCGCGGGAAGTTTTGAGTCAATACGGACCGGTACCGTGCTTGCCACTGTGCTAGTCATATCGGCGGCCTTAATCATCTGGTTGCAGGGGAAGATCCTGAGCAAGGGAAATTATCAGATTATCGGCGGGAAAAGCTTCCGGCCGATGGAACTGAAACTGCGCGCCCTGCGTGTGCCGCTGCTTGTCCTCTGCCTTGTTTACATTGCTTTTACCATTGTCCTGCCTACTGTGGTCATATTCCTTGTCGGCGGCTTGAAGACGTACGGACTGCCCTTCACTTGGGAGAATCTCTCACTGGATAACTATAAATTCATCCTCTTTGACTACAAGGTAACCAAGGACGCAATCTGGAACAGTGTTACGCTGGGCTTAGGTTCGGCAGTCATTACCATGTTCGCCGGAGTAATGATCGCCTACGTCATTGTGAAGATGAAGGTGCGGGGCAAAGGCATCTTAGAGTTTCTAGGGATGCTGCCCTTCTCAGTTCCCGGTTCGGTCATCGCCCTTGGCGTGATACTTGCCTGGAGCGGCAAATTTGGAGTAAACCTGTATAACACAGTCTGGATCATCTTAGTCGCCTATATCGCACGCTACATGGCCTTTTCCCTCAAAGCCAACTCGGCGGCTCTGGCGCAGGTGCATGACTCCTTGGTAGAGGCAGCCCGCTCCTGCGGTGCTACCATGTGGCAGACACTCAGGGATATCGTGTTGCCTCTTGTACGTCCCGGAATGCTGGCAGCCTTCTTTCTGATCTTTCTTCCCTCTCTGAGGGAACTGACCGTTTCCATCATGCTATACGCGCCAACCACCCGTACCATCGGCGTTGCTATCTACACCCTGAACGAGGATGGGGAAACTGTCGTTTCAGCGGCCTTAGCCGGCATTGCCCTGATACTGATCATTGTGGGGCAGACGCTGATCAACCGCTTCACAAGAAAGGCAGGTGCGTAGCAAATGTCGCATGTACGCTTAGTAAATGTTACAAAAAAATTCGGCGATGTTACCGCCGTCAATTCACTGAACCTGGAGATTGGCAAGGGCGAGTGCTTCTCCATGCTAGGGCCGTCCGGCTGTGGCAAGACAACGACACTCCGTATGGTGGCGGGTTTTGAGGACTTAAGCGATGGAGAGGTTTACGTCGGAGATCAGCTTATCTCCTCCCCCAAGCGTAATTATTATCTGCCTCCGGAAAAACGTAACTTCGGCATGGTTTTTCAGGCCTTTGCGGTCTGGCCGCATCTGTCGGTTTATGAGAATGTCGCTTTTCCTCTGCGCATCCGCAACCTTCCTGCCACTGAGATTGAGAAACGCACGAAAGACGCTCTGCGCTCCACAAACCTGCTGAAGGTCGCAGAGGACAGCCCGGCGAACCTTTCGGGAGGCGGCAAACAGCGGGTAGCGCTGGCACGGGCGCTGGCCATCAACCCTGATGTCATGCTCTTGGATGAGCCGCTCTCAAGCTTAGATCCTCATTTGCGGGAGGAGATGCGTTTTGAGATTAAAGACTTACAGAGGAAGTACGGCTTTTCCATTATCTATGTAACGCACGACCAGGCTGAGGCCATGGCCCTTTCAGACCGCATACTGGTGATGAAATTAGGCGTTGTGCAGCAGATTGATACGCCGCTTGATGTCTATAACAAGCCAGCCAATAAGTTCGTCTTCAGTTTTATTGGCCTCTCCAACTTCCTGGATATTGTCTGGGAGGACGGCAGGGCGACTTTACGCGGCGAGAATGCACCGCTGCCGGAGAGCCTGACCCCGCCAGAAGCCATGCGCGGCAGTGACGCGATTTCCTTGGCGAGCCGCCCATCTGAGATAGATTTTGTGAGCGTGGGCGACGAGGGCGGACTGCGCGGAGTCGTCAGCCGCAAAGCGTTTCTGGGCGAAATTATTGACTATCAGGTGAAAATCGGTGGACAGGAGATGCGCGTCCAGAAGGGACGCCGCGCCCCCGGCCCCGAATTGGGCGAAGTATGTTGTCTGCGTTTCTTGCGCCCCTTCTGGTATGCCGGGGAGCAATAGGGTAATTTAAGAGATTCAAACATAAAACGAAAGGTACGCCTAGGGTGTAAGCCCGGAGCGTACCTTTTTGACTCCGTTCGGCTTGGAGGTGGTATTTGCATGAATACATACTAAACTACCGGAATTTAGCAGGGAATCGCGAAGTGACAGATAATGTATGTATTATGGGGTTTTTGTCGTAATTTTACTAAATGAGGGCGCGTACGTGTGGTTGGGCTATATGTCTTTTTGCTAGGAGCGTTAGTCGTGTTCGCTATAATAACAGCATGTTGTTGATTTGGGAATGGCCCTTTCTGTACTTATAGCGGGGACAAGGAACCTGTCCCCGCGTCCCTTCACTAGTGTTTTGGGATGGGGAGAATGTATGGTTTAACAGCGACGAAATACGAGAAAAATTAGGGGAGAGTAGTTTGAGAAAGCATCTATTTTGGCAAATGATTTGCATTCTAGGGTTATTGTTTGGGGGCACAGTAATTGGATTTGCGGGGCAGCCGAGCTATAATACGCTGGAAGTTGGCTCCGGAATGTTTACTATGTCAGAACCCACAGGAGCTACGGATGATGACTTGCGGGTTTTCTATCATCGGCCGTCCAGTTGGACGCCTGATAGACCAGTTGTAATCGTGCTGCATGGAGTAAATCGGGACGCTGATCGATACAGAAATGAATGGCAAGTGCAAGCTGAAAAATATAACCTGCTCATCATCTGCCCTGAATTTTCAGAGAAAAAATACCCCGGAGATCGTTATTACAACATCGGTAACGTAATGGATAGAGGCGATGAAGGTGGCAAGGTACAACCCACTAGTAATCGGGTTTACCCAGTAATTGACCGCGTATTTGATGAAGTGCGCACCCGTTCCGGGTCAACACGTACTACTTACAGTTTATATGGCCATTCCGCCGGAGCACAGTTCGCCCACCGCTTTCTTTTGTTTGCTCAATCAACAAAATCAGATATGATTATTCTTGCTAATGCCGGGTGGTATACTATGCCGGACAGAAATATTGTGTTTCCCTATGGAATTAAAGACATTCCGATGACAGACAAGGAATTGGCCAAAATCTTTGCACAGCCCGCATTCATTTTACTTGGCGATCAGGATATCAATCCCAATCATAAAAATCTCCGGCACACTCCACAGGCAGACCGCCAGGGTGTTACCCGGTTTGAGCGCGGCCACAGTTTCTTTGAAATGACCAAAGTTAAAGCTGCAGAATTAGGAGTGCCATTCAATTGGAAGCTTGTCATCGTGCCTGGAGTAGGCCATTCTGACGCTGGGATGTCGACGATGGCCGCAAAACTGATCGCTGGGGAACAATAATTTTAGTGTATCGACGAGCGGGGAGATAGATGCTCGCCTAAATAGTTTGTATTATTAAGGAGTGCCGAAATGCATCGGAAACAGGTTGAAGCGAAAAAGTATGGGACAAATAACCAATTAGCAAATGAGTTGTCGATTATGAAGCGCCTCCACAACATCAGCATACGCTTCGTATCTGATGATCGCTCGCAAGATTTGCTCGCGGAGATCGTCGAAACGGCGGTCGTCATCACCGATGCCGACATGGGAAATATTCAATTGTTTGATGCACAATCCGGATCGCTCAAAATCGTTGCCCATAGTGGTTTTAAACAGCCATTCCTAGATTTCTTTAGCACTGTCTATCAGGGGCAAGCCGCATGCGGTGAAGCGATGGAGTGCAAAGAACGCGTGATTATTGAAGATGTAACCCAAAGCCCTATATTTATGGGAACGCCATCACTAGAGGTTATGTTGGCGGCTGGAGCACGGGCGGTCCAGTCTACACCGCTGTTCAGCCGTTCCGGTCGTCTAGTGGGCATGCTCTCTACGCATTACCAAACTCCGCGTCGACCAGACGAGCAAGACCTGCAGCTACTCGATCTGCTCGCCCGCCTTAGTGCGGATATCATCGAAAGAGAACAAAAAGAACAGGAGATTAAACGTCGTGAGCAAGAATATAGGACGTTGGTTGAGAATTGTCCATTTGGACTAACTAGGTTTGATACAGATTTACGACACATTTATTTTAACCAAGCGTGCTATTCTTTTTGGGGGGAAACGATAAAACTCCTTTTAGGGAAGACATGGGAAGAAGCAGGTACACCAAGGGAGCATTATCATCCAATGGAATTAGCGCTAAATAAGGTATTAGAAACAGGTCATGAGCAGGTATTTGATACAGAATACCTAGACCAACGGGGCCAAATACGCTATTACCGTAACAGAGCCGTTGCTGAGGCGAATAACTCCGGTATAGTTGATACTCTTTTGGTCATCTCGCAAGATATAACCGCGCAGAAGAAATCGGAAATCGAAATTCAGCGCCTAGATAGGTTGAACCTAGTAGGAGAAATGGCTGCAAGTATTGGGCATGAAGTCCGAAATCCGTTGACTACAGTGAAGGGGTATTTACAGCTATTCCAAATGAAAGAACAGTTTGCTGGATATAGCAGTCAGCTTGACATGATGATACAGGAACTGGATCGCGCCAACGCAATTATCACAGAATTTTTATCGCTTGCAAAAAATAAAACAGTTGAGTTACAGCCAGGTAGCTTGAATGATACTATTTACAGCATAATACCATTACTACAGGCTGAGGCCCTACACTTGGGTCATCAAATCTTTGTAATTACTGGCGATATTCCTACTACCTATTTCAGTGACAAAGAGATCCGCCAGCTTATTTTAAATTTGGTTAAAAACGCGCTAGAAGCTATGAAGCATAACGGGACTATCTCCATTAAAACTTATCAACTTAACGATGAGATAGTTTTAGCGATTGAGGATTCTGGGGCGGGTATACCGAATGAGCTTTTGGATAAGTTAGGAACACCATTCCTAACTACCAAAGAATGCGGTACTGGGCTAGGATTGCCAGTTTGCTATAGAATCGCCGAGAGACACATGGCAAAGATCGAAATTGACACGTCAAGCAAAGGAACAACTTTTTTTATAAAATTCCCCATCAGAACTAAACAACTGTAAAATTTTCTGTTAATAAATTATTAAAGGAGATATGCACGTGTCTTCTGTTTATAGGGCAGAGGACTTTTTCTTTATCATGAGTGTTAACTAATGACACCAATTAGTCGAGGCACCGCTGGCTAATTCAGTAAAAATAAAGAAAGATGAAGGCAATGCAGGATGTCTCGATAAGGTAGTTAGCAAGGATAACAGGGATATCGAAGAGTGTGATTGATAGAATGTGATCGGGACAACGAACCTGTCCCCTCGTCCCTCTCGTGGAAGTGGAAGCTGTCATAAGCCAAAGATGGAACAAGACAGGGAGATAGTCTTCCTGTCTTGTTCCATTACCATTAAATTTCACGCATCAGCAATCGGCTGATAAATGTCCAATTCGCAGTAATTATCTTTGGTGAGCCTGTTATCAATATACTCAAAGCGAAATCTATCCGCAAACGTAAAGCCAGAACTAAAAATCCATTTTGAATACATGTGCACCAGCAAGCGTCCTACCTGTCTGCCGTTGATCTCGTCAGGACGAAAGAAACCAACAAAACGAAAAACTACATATTTATGGGCGGGAATTTCCACACCATGCATCCCGTCAGGAATCTGGCTTAAATCTTCAACTTGCACGGACGGCATATAATAAATAAATCCTTCGTTACTGCCGCTCCAATCGGTGTAGCCGTAGTACACCTCAGGATTGATGACATTCTTCACCTGCTGCCGGTGATGATAAAAAAAGTCCCGCCCGTAGTAATTTGCTGTTTTATCCCCCGATTTACTGAGGATCTTATATCGCATCCCAACCAGGAAGGATCTTTGCCGGAAAACAAAAAAAGGTTTATAGATTGCGGAATTATTCACGGCATAGATATCGTTCAGATTGATCCGCTCCGTAATCCGCAGCGACATTTGCTGCGATCTGACTTTCTGCGGTGTATAGCCAAATTTCTTGCGAAATGCTCTGATGTAAGACTGCTCATAGTCAAACCCATAGTTTAGGGCGATGTCGATGATTCGCATTTTCGTATGGATGAGATCGTTGATGCTCGCCGAAAGTCTCCGGGACTGGACATACTCCATTAAGGATTCCCCGGTGAGCGACTTAAACAGTCTGTGGAGATGGTATTTTGAGATTCCACAATGCAGCGCAACATCATCGAGGCTAATCTTATTCGCCAGATTAGCCTCGGTAAATGTGACACACCTTGCAATCGTTTCTTTTATGTTGATCATGACGCATCCTCAACTTTACACGGTATTGAAACGGCTGGAGTCAACTCCCCGGCTGACGCACCGGAGAGTTAACTCAGCAGCTGTCAAATTGCTTTTAGCACCAGTGTAGCATTATGACCGCCAAAACCAAAAGAGTTTGTCATCGCGTGCGTAATCGTAGCTTCTCTACCCGTATTGGGAATATAATCCAGGTCGCATTCCGGGTCAGGAGACTGATAGTTAATCGTCGGCGGCAAATAGCTATCCCGCAGCGCGCATGCCGTAATGATCGCTTCAATGGCGCCTGCCGCTCCCAATAAGTGACCAGTCATGGACTTTGTAGAACTTACCGGCAACTGCTGCGCATGCCCGGCAAAAACAGTTTTGATGGCTGCTGTTTCATTTTTATCATTTAACGGTGTTGAGGTTCCGTGGGCATTGATATAGCCGACCTGAATGGGATCTATTCCCGCATCCTCAATGGCGAGCCGCATACAATGCACAGCCCCTTCTCCGCCTTCAGGAACCCCTGTAATATGATACGCATCATTGCTGCAGCCGTAGCCAACAACCTCGGCGATAATATGGGCACCTCGCTGCAATGCATGATTCAGTTCTTCAAGAATGACCACGCCGGAGCCTTCGCCAAGCACAAATCCGTCGCGTTCTGCGTCAAACGGCCGGCTGGCCGATGCCGCGTTCGTATTGGTTGTCATCGCCTTCATTGCGCAGAACCCGGCCATTGCCAACCGGGTAATCGGCGCTTCTGTCCCACCCGCAACCATCACGTCAGCGGCATTGCGTTGAATGACTTTGTACGCATCACCAATCGCATTCGTTGAGGTTGCACAAGCGGTCACCACACACTCGGTAAATCCTTTAATTCCGAATTTAATCGCTACCAGCCCGGTTGCCATATTGGTCAGCATCATCGGCACAAAGAAGGGGCTTACCCGGTTGGCACCTTTTTCAAGTAATAGCTGGTGTTGTTTCTCCAACGTTTCCAGGCCACCAATTCCAGAGCCAATGATAACCCCAATCCGTTCCCGATTAATGCTGTCAAGATTCAATTGCGCATTTTCCACTGCCATGCCTGTTGCCGCCAAAGCATACTGTGCAAACTTATCCAATCGCTTAAGTTCTTTCTTTTCAATCCAGGCGCTGGCGTCAAACTCCTTTATTTCTGCGCCGACTTGGGTCGGCAGATCAGATACATCAATATTTTCAATTCCTGTAATGCCGGACTTCCCTTTTCTTATTGCCTGCCAAAGGCTATCTGCGCCTATTCCCAACGAAGTTACGGCTCCCATGCCTGTAATCACTACACGTCGTTTCATTCTTGCTAACTCTCCTTTATTATGCCGTTTAAGTCAATACTTTTATCCGCAATGACAGGGGTACTCTCTTATCTTCAGGCACCTTTTCGCAGATCACGCACTTACTGTAACACACATATTTTCGGAAGGATGAACAACTATTGCTTTCAGCTCGGTTGCGGTCGTATCGGTTTTGGTATTTACGATTGGCTGAAGGGAACCGTACCACTGGTAACGGCGAAAACAAAGAGAACTCCTGTCAAATCCATAGGGATTTGACAGGAGTTCTATGCTTTTTACGGTCAATCTTTATAGATGAACTGAAAATTATTATTGGATAAAAGAAGAGAATTTATGAAAATCGGGCTAGTGTGGCATTCTAAGGTGGGTTGTTCTCATAAGTACTGATGACCGAATGGGTGAAAGTCCCGAGCGTAGAATGTGATCGGGACAACGAACCTGTCCCCTCGTCCCTCCCGTTATACTCATTTTGTGTGGTGATTCCATTCCATAGCTTTTCTTTCTAGTTCTTTAACGAAGTTATCTTTACCATCACAATAAGCCTCAATATCCGAAGGAAACATAGCGGCTAAGCGGCTCTTTAATTCTCCATAATCAAATGCATCCTCGGGGGGGTGTTCTTAAATAATCACGAACCGCTAGATGTCTTTCAATATCATTTGAATTACTTCTGCATGGCACTCGTTGAGATATTCAACGGGTGCCATGCCTTTTTTGCCGGGTCTGCAGCCTGTGGAGGTATAGACTGCCTTTTATGGCTATTTAGCTTTGATTTTTAATGGACTGCAAGCTAATTTGCGAAACTTTCTTGACGGTAACCTTTAGGACCTTTCCGGGAGCTTTCATTTCTGTTAAGACCATTAAGTTCTTGTTATCGCCCGTTAATATTATCGAGGTAACTTGTTTATTATGAATTTGTAAGCAACATTTACCCGAACCAATTTCGATAACTTTGAGGCATAAAGTGATAGAGATTATGTAATGACCAAGTGATGACAGACAGCTGGCAGTAATTTATATCATAATAGAGATGTAAGAGTTATGAAGGTGGTTCCTTTAGTTATAAGAGTGCAACAAGAATATTTACCCGGCATGAAATTAAAGGATAATGTCATGTGCATCCGAAATATGTAGAGAAAGTCTATGTACGGCGGAGGGAGAATACATGCCTAATAAGCTGAATCGATGGATGAAACTTATAAACATTCTTCATAGTCGAAATGGGATGTCGGTACAAGATTTACAGGATGAATTTGAAGTGGGGGAACGCACTATCCGCAGGGATATCGGGGATTTAAAAGAGGCGGGTTATCCGATTGAGTGCAAAATGGGCATTTATACAATTAATCAGAAGTTTAGCCTTAGAACTCTATACCTGGGAGATTCGGAGGCAGTTGCATTGCTTCAAACAATTGATGCCTTCAATCAAAAGGGGTTTCCTTTTTCGCCTGCGTTAGGAGCAGTTAGAGAAAAAATAGTTAATTGTTTATCTCCCCAACTGCGGAGTGTTGTTGAACAAAGACTCGACGTTGCTGATATTGACCTTGTTCAGCCCTGCGAAGTTTGTGATAAGTTATTTAGTAAATTAGAAGGAGCAGCGACAGCTAAACGGCAGGTAAAGATTAAGTACAATGCAAAAACCTCCTCTCGCGAAATTTTTGACAGGGTAGTAGATCCCTACGGACTAGTCTTCAAAGAAAAGGCATGGTATCTTGTTGCGTTCTGCCATACACGAAACGAAATTCGGCTGTTTAGACCGGACCGCATTTCGGAGATTGAGGTTTTAGAAACAGTGTTTTCAATTCCCGAGGGATTTTGCCTTGAGTCTTTTTTTGAAAACAGCTGGCAGATTGGACAAGGAGATCCCGTGAATGTAAAAATCCGGTTTTTGCCTCATATCGCTCAGTCGGCCAAATTAGCGAAATACCATCCACTGGGAAAATACACCGATATGGAAGACGGATCAGTATTATATGAAGTTACTGTTAAAGGACTTTGGGAAATTAGCCGCTGGGCGCTCAGCTTTGGGCCGGGGGTAGAAGTATTAGAGCCGCTGGAACTTAGGGAGCAGGTTACGGATATGCTTGCGAGGGCATGTGATATATATAAAAATTAGGGACATCTGAATGAACTGTAATCGAACTCCAAAAATATTACAAACATCAAGCAACATGGCTGTATAGGAGAGAAGGTTTTTTATGAAACCAAGATACCTGACAAAATCGAGATTTAAACTGGCTTTGGAGTGTCCAACTAAGTTATATTATGATGGAAAAACTGAGTATGCGAATCAAAATATAGAAGATCCTTTCTTGGAAGCGCTGGCTGACGGAGGATTCCAGGTTGGTGAACTTGCTAAAAAGTACTTTCCGGGTGGATGTGAAATTAAGACTCTGGACTATGATGAAGCGCTGCACCAGACAAACGAATTGCTGAAGCAAGAAAATGCAACTATTTATGAAGCAGCTATTCTCTTTAACAACCTTTTTGTGAGGGTTGATATTCTACGTAAAAATGAGAATAAAATAGAGCTAGTGGAAGTAAAAGCAAAATCTTTTGACGCAGCAAAGGACAGCTTTCTAAATGCGAATGGTGAGATTGTTACAAAGTGGTTCCCATACCTTAGTGATATTGCTTTTCAAAAATATGTTGCGATGAACTCTTTCCCCAACCACGAAATATCCGCTTATTTAATGATGGCCGACAAAAATGCGTCTTGCCCTACCAACGGTCTGAATCAGAAATTCAAGGTAGCCAAAGACGCCAATGGCAGGAAAAAGGTTGTGGTCACCCAACAGTTATCGGCAGAGGATCTGGCTGAACAGATACTGTTGCAAGTGAACGTGGATGAACCCTGCGCAGCGATTTACTCCAATGGGTTTGAAGATGTGAGCTTCGGAGAATATGTGGCGTTGCTGGCGGATCATTATCAGCGCGACGAAAAAATTGGCTGGCCGCTATCTGCCACGTGTGCGAAGTGTCAGTATAGGACGAATAAGCAGGAGAAGACACTGGGCTTGAAAAGCGGTTTCGAAGAATGCTGGAGGGAAAAGCTGAACTGGACTGATAATGACTTTTTGGAACCAAATGTCATCGAAATATGGAGCTTCCGTAAAAAGAATCAGTATATTAAAGAAGGGCGCATTAAGCTATCAGAGATAGCGGAAGAAGATATTTCACCAAAAGCGGACAAAAAGCCGGGGCTTTCCCCGACTCAAAGGCAATGGCTACAAGTGCAAAAGGTACAATGTCAGGACACGACTTGTTGGATCGATTCAGAAAACTTAAGGCGAGAGATGAGTGGTTGGATTTATCCCTTGCACTTTATTGATTTTGAAACTTCGAGTGTGGCGATTCCATTTAATAAAGGACGGCGTCCCTATGAAGGAATTGCATTTCAATTTTCTCACCATGTAATATATGAGGACGGACAGATCGAACATCGGGGACAATACTTGAATGTTGAGCCAGGTAAGTTTCCAAATTACGAGTTTATTAGAAGCCTGAAAGCGGAACTGGAATACGACAACGGAAGTATTTTCCGTTATGCTGCCCATGAGAATACATACTTGAACCTCATTTACAAACAATTGATGGAGGACCAGGAAGAAATCCCGGACCGGGAGACGCTTTGCCATTTCATCCGCACTATCACTCAATCAGTTGGCGGTAGTGAAGCACAATGGAATGGAGTTCGCAATATGATTGATATGTGTGAGCTTGTCAAACGCTACTATTATAGTCCGGCTATGAAGGGATCAAATTCGATTAAACAGGTATTGCCGTCCATTCTTAACAGTTCACGATTTTTACAGGAAAAGTACAGTAAGCCTATCTATGGAGCACAGGGCGGAATTACAAGCTTGAACTATAATAATTGGAAATGGATCGAATTTGTTGATGACCGGGTTAAGGACCCTTATAAGTTGTTGCCCAAAATGTTTCAAGATGTATCTGAGAAAGATTTCGAACTGTTAAGTGACAGCGAGGATTTAAATAACGGCGGTGCGGCCTTAACAGCATATGCACGATTGCAATTTGAAGAAATGACGGATTATGAACGCAAAGAGATCCACCAGGCATTACTGAAGTACTGTGAATTGGATACGCTGGCAATGGTAATGATTTACGAGGCATGGAAGGATATGATTTTCCCGTTGGAGCATTCTGGCGAAGACAGATTAAGTTAGTCAAAGGGCGAGAACAGTTGGAATGCTACTTAAGAATCTCTAGTAAAGGGTATCATAAGTGATAAAATTAGCGGCACGATTACCAGATTGCGGTAAATAAGAGGGAAGTGTAAGTTTATGGCTGATAAAACAGTCGATGGAGAAAATATTATATATTTCTTTTTCAATAATTTGCAGAATAACCTGGATGAAGAAGATGACTTTTCAAAACGCTTAATAGAAAAGTTGCTTATTGACCTATCAATTTGGATACCCGTAGATAGTTATAAAGCACTACCTATTATGCTTCCGTACGTGGTTAGAGACGCAAGTTGTAGAATTAAACGGGAGGGAATGGATAGAGATGAATGGGGAACAGCAAATGATAAGGGATTTTTAAGGGATGATAATTCACTTGTAAAAAGTATAGTTAAGTCTTTTAGAATTAACAGCCCGAAGATAAAAAATTATAAAAATGCAAAAATTGGTACTGGATTTGTAGCAAGTCATATTTGGCGAGAGTTAAAAATAGGGAAGGGAATTACTCTAGCGTCGACCTTTCACATGACAAATACCTTTATTCCCAATCTAGTGTGGCTACCTAAGCAGATATCAAAACTAACCGATAGGGAAGGTAGCTATGCACAAAAACTATTACAGACAATGTCCTATAAAATTTATAATGAAAAGGTTGCAGAAGAGCAAACAATTTCAGAGATATGGTCATTCCTAGAAAACCCTGCTTTGCCTGTAGACTTTGATGTTAAGAATCTAAGCTATTTCAATGTTCCTAATGAATGGGTTATGAAAAAACGAAATACATTAAAAAAGGAATTTGGTTCAATTCGACAAGCTTTAGAGGGGCGGAATTTAGAAAATAAGAAAGTAAAGTGCTCTCAATATTTACCTACATTATGTTCTGCGAATAATGATAAGAGTGATTTTTTAGCATGGTTAGAGAATTACGAAAAAGCATTTTTAATGTAATCAATATTTCTTTGGAGGTTGAGTATATGGCACAAATAAGTAAACAAAATAAACGCTATAGAGAAAAAGATACGATGATTAGTGATTTAGTTGGAGTATTAAATAGTGACTTGAGTTATGGAACAAAATATGCTGTGCTTTTTGAAATATTATGGATATGGACGGAATTTGATGGGAAGTATATGGGGTGTCGCTATTGGTCAAATGAGGCATTAAAACAATTAGATTCATCTACAAATGTAAAGTTAATTCATGACCATACAGTTCCAAGAAAAATTATTATTGATAAAATATTTGGAATAAATAGCCCTACTGAAAACGATGTACGGCAAATCTTTGATAAATATCTTAATGGTGTGATAATTACAAAAGACGAAGATAAACAATTAAATGCAAATGGATATAGACAAAAAATGCCCAGTGAATTTCAAGATAGAAATCAATCTGATTATGATAATTCATGGTTAAGATATAAGAAAGTAGGGATAAAAGTTGTGCAAGTTCAATGGGAGGATGAAAAAATATTATTAACTGATTCCGTTGAGTATTAAAAAAATGGGAGCACTAACGCTTCGAGGGCTGTGCCCTCTGACGTAGCTGCCGAATGTGTGTCAAAGTGCTGCCAAATCGATAAGGCCGTCGGTCGACTGAAAAAGGAAAATTAGAAATAAAGAAATAACCTAAAAAGCCGTTACCCATTGACATGGTCAAGGTAACGGCTTTTTTACGCTTACATGTTATAAAAAATTACTTACTCATAATTTTTGAGTGACATACACCTGGCATTATCAAACGTTACAATCAATTATGAATTAAGATTTAAGGTATTGCTCTTTGAAAATTAAATAGTTTAGGTTGTTTTTGGTTGGATAAAAAAGGAGGTAGGTATGGTTGGATAGAGAGGAATTTCGATATTGGGTGGATTATGTAATGGAAGATGGGCTAAAGCCTCCACGGATTGTTGTTGAGGGGAATGGGGTTGACGACTGGAAAAGTAGGGTAAGTCTGGCTAGATGGCTATCCCGAAAAAGGTATGGAAAGCTTGAGCCAGCTATAAAATTATTTTCCTCGATTATAAATGTTGGCGTAACCGAGCCTGAAGATATTGAAAATAAGGCTTGGGCGTTATCAGACTTAGGGCTTTGTATTTGGTTGGTTGATGAAGACGCGGCAAAAGCGCTTACATATCTTGATATGTCGATTGAGCTAGCCGAAAGTACACAGGCGGAATTCCATTTTATCACAAGAGGGGAACTGTGGGCTAAGCGGTGGCAATTATTAGTGAAATCAGGAAATGGGGAGAGGGCAATTAACGAGGCGAATGACAAAATCGCGCAGGAGTTCCGTATGGGTTTAAAAAGTAATAGTTATTTGTTTCATTCATATGAGCTTAAAGCCCAAGTGGCTTATGAACAAGGGGATATACACTTGGCGCTATGTCATTACTATCAAGCACTCGCGTTCTTCCCGCATGAATATGAGGATATGAATCAACTCGGAGAAATTTGGGAAAATCGGCAAGATAACCCGCAAGAAACATTTGATGACATGCAAAACCTGACACATCACGAGGTTTGTTGGGATATTTAGCACCAAATAGAACGTTGAGCTAGCAAAGGCGAAGCTTTCTTTACTTTCAACCGACAGAATGATTAACTTTATCATTAGCGTTACTACATCTAAAGAGAGGGTGAATATTATGGCATTTATTCGGGAAGGACACAGTGGCGGAAGAATATTGGCTCATAGTGACGGTGATATGATACGGGAAGGCGTTGCTGGCGGATATGTTGTCGTTAGCATTGATGGAGAATGGATCAGGGAAGGTGCTGCCGGAGGAAGCGCAATTGCGTATGTCGATGGTGATTTTATAAGATATCCTCTAGGTGGAAGCGTAATGGCAGTTATTGACGGCAATTATATTCGAGCTCACGGATCAGGCGAAGTTTTATTTTATATTGATGGTGACGCTACAGATATGGAAAAGGCTGCATTGGCTATAGCAGTGTGGGATGTAGTACCTTGATCACACTATCACTTAGGATTGATGACGGTCAAAACGACAAAATACGGCGTCAGCACCTCCTAGCAGACCCCTTCCAGTATGCGTCGTCGGCGCTTCCTTGTCTTTTGCCGTTTTGCCTCGTCCTAAAGCTAACTTTTAACGCGGTCAAGGTACTATTTTAATGAACGGTCACGGGGTAAGACGCCAAGACGAATAGCAAATCTTGGACTACAGTACTCGGAGCTTTGTTAGAAGTTACATTAAGGCTACGGTGGTGGGCGTATTGGAAGAACAACTTGCGAAATGGCCTCTCATCCTATTGTTTTTAAGCATATTTGTAATTTCCATATTGGCAAGTAAAGTTAGGAAACTGAAGCATTGCCTAAAGTTTCAACAAGATATTGAACAGGACTTGCGTTATTGTAGTGAGCATGACGCTCTATCCGGTGTAAAAAACCGGAATGCCCTTGCAAAGCAGCTGCAAAGTCTGGAAGGAAAAGAAATTACGGCACTTGTTTGTGATATCGATGGGCAGAAAATTATCAATGATACTTTAGGTCATTGGGCAGGTGATCAATTGATTTGTAAGACCGCAGAAGTGTTAATTTCGACTAGTCCTCAAAATGCTAATATTTTTCGTACTGGCGGGGATGAATTCCTTATTTTATTGCCTGAAAAGTTATCTTCGAAACATCGAACAGAACTATATCAGAAAGTAAAACAAGAAGTTGCCATATATAATCAAAATCCTAATAGTTTGCCTTTTAGCCTGTCAGTGGGGATAGCTATTGGTGGACTAGAGGGAGAGACTGTTATGGATGTTATTCGCGAAGCTGATTATGTTATGTACCAAGAAAAACGTCAGTGTCAGGAGCGGGTCAAGCAAAGCTTAAAGCATGCTTTGAAAAATATGTAGCACGCCTGTTAACTTTATACGTTGTTCCTTCTAGAAACAGACTAAATTCTGATAACCGGTTTTGAACAGTTGAAAACATTTAAGATGACAGGAGGAAAGATATATGCTGTCAAATAGAACACGAGCTTTAAAGAGCGGCTAAGCAAGACGGCAAATGGGGTTACATGAACCGCAACGGAGAATGGTTGATTGCCCTGATACGGTTCGCGTGATCGACAGTCACGTTTGCCAGTATGTGCCGCAGTAATTGAAAACAGTATAAAAAATTCAGTGAAGGAGTGGCTATCATGAGAGCAGACATTGATAATAACGCATCGAAACATCCTATTCACAGCGGCAAGGAAGAAATGGACCGAATGATCATTGCTCCTCAAGATGCAGAGGGTAATGCAGCGGTAACCTTAATCAGGAATGGCATAAAAAAGTCATCGATTATGGAGTTTGATGTAGCTTTAGAAAAACTGTTTACATTAAAAGTAACGTACTTTACGGGGCGTGCCGATCATTCTCCTAAATGAAACGGCTTTTTTGGGGAGAAATGCTCCAGAGAGAATTGGATTTTTGTGGGATAATGATTTTGGCCTTCCCAAACCGTGGCCATGCGAGTTCGAATCCCGTCGCTCGCTCTAGAAGAATCAAGCCTTCCGGCGAATTGCCGGAAGGCTTTCAGGCCGTTGATAAAGCCCCATCTACGTTACTTCAGCGCCTCGCGATCCCATTGCTAGCGTACCCTTTAGTACGCGTCACTGCTGGGTTCGCGAGGCCGCCTAGTATCTGGGGCTTTCTGAACGGCCTGGGAACAAGGTTTCCCAACAAGCTGCAAATTTTCTGCGTTTTATCAATCACCGGCACGCGGTTTAAATATCGATTAATCTCTTACGAAGTTTGTTAATATTTTTGCCTCAGGTAACACTGGCTCTACGTGGTCTTTGCCGGCTGCCAGTACTTTTAACAGCCAAGCCATGTTTTTACCCAAGACCCTCATAATTTGACTTCCTTCCTCATCTTTTATAGCTTCTCCGGGTTGCAGGCCATGAGTTACGTTCCAGTAGTTTGACGTTGGCATAATCATCTCAGCATACATCAGATAATGATTCAGTGAATCAAAGGTCGCCACTCCGCCGGACCGTCTTACGGCTACCACCGCCGCACCAACTTTGTTCCGCATCATGGGGCCGTTGACAGTGGCAGCGAAAAATGCCCGATCCAGGAACGATTTCATCGTTCCTGGAATGCCGGCATAATGCACAGGTGCCCCTAGCAAAATTCCGTCTGCTTCTTTCATCTTTTGAATCCAGTCATTCACTTCATCATTGGCGATTACACAGCGCTCATTTTGATTCGTTACACACCCGCCGCAGGCGGCACAGCCTCTGATGGTTTTATTGCCAACGTGGATAACTGTAAATTCAATACCTGCTTTTTTGAGCTCTTCACCTACGGTGTTTAGCGCAAAGCCGGTATTGCCATCTTTGCGAGGACTCCCATTAAACGCAACAACTTTCATCATTTTGCCTCCTCAATAATTGATGTTTTCGATTTGCTTGACCTCTAATGACCTTTGCTCTCAGTTTGCTGTACTCGCAAACACTATCTATTCATGCTATAATCATAGATGGTAATATGTTAGTTAACAAGTACGCACTTTTTCGTAGCATAGTATCTATTTGTATACTATTGCTTGAAATACAACCATAACAAGGAGCGATATGAATGCTAAAATTCGGGAATACAGAATATCAGTGTGCGATGGAACTTACCTTAGACCTTATCGGCGGTAAATGGAAATCGTTAATTCTTTGGCATTTAGGTGAAAACACTCTGCGGTTTAGCGAGCTCCGGAGATCGCTGCCACAGGTAACCCAAAAGATGCTGACTCAGCAGCTCAGAGAACTGGAAGAAAACGGGCTGATAGAACGCTTTGTTTATCGGCAAGTGCCGCCAAAAGTAGAATACTCTCTCTCAGAGGCTGGTCGCAGCCTTCTGCCAATTCTTGCGACACTTTGCGAATGGGGAATCAACTTTGTCAATGAGGCAAACGCTGTTAAGAAGGCTGCTTTAAGTGACGAATAACGTCCGTTTAAACTGTAGAAACCGCAAAATAGATACAAAGGTATTATATGCTGATATTGCAGTGAAACTATACTGAAAAAACAAAGTCTCCGAAGATCGAAAATCTTCGGAGGCTTTGTCTGTCAGGCAATCTCGTCCCCGGAACGCTAACCTTTTTTGGCGGAGCTGAATCCCGTACAGCAGTAGTTGTTATCTTTGCCAGCTGTCAACCCCTGTCGATGGTGCTGGCGAAGTTGCTAAATGTAGATAGTACCATCTTGAAAAAGCAAAAGAGAATGCGCGGGCTAGCCCCAGTCCGTCATTCTCTTTGCTATTTAAGCATTACAAGACATTGATATGTTTTTGCGTTTTGACTCTCTACTACTTTATATACATAGTATATGGGTAACAGTATAGAATATTTCTCTGAAATGTATAAACGAATTGGGGTCACAATATGAACAAGAATTACTACACGATTGAGCAAGCAGCAGAGACGTTAGCTATCGACCCTTCTTACGTCGAAGATTTATTAGTGTCAGGCAAGCTATTGGGGCACAAGTCTGATACTGGAGGATGGGTCATAGCCAGCACAGCCTTGGCAAAGTTTATCAAGAGGCAATAGTCGGTGATCTTCAGGAGACACTATGTTGATTTGTGGAGGGACTGAGCTAGAATGGAAAGTTACCCTGGTTATCTTAACTGTTTGGGAAATGGCACCTTACAGCAGACTGCAAAAACGCTTATGGCAGAGCTCGATGACTGTACAGTCTGCCCTCATCAGTGTCACGTTAATCGGCGGAAAGGCGAGTTGGGCTATTGCCACAGCGGCTGGAATGTTGAAATCGGAGGCTATGAGCCTCACTTTGGTGAGGAACCTCCCCTTGTAGGTACGTATGGTTCGGGCACTATTTTTTTTAGTCACTGTAACTTAGGCTGTATATTTTGCCAAAACTGGGACATTAGTCGTAAAAAAGGCCATGAGCTATCACCAGAGGGCCTGGGAACTATAATGCTTGAGTTGCAACAGGAAGGTTGCCACAATATTAATTTGGTCAGCCCTTCGCATTATGTACCGCAGATCGTTGCAGCCGTTCTGTACGCAGCGGAAAGAGGACTGCACATACCGCTTGTCTATAATACCAGCGGCTACGATAACAAGACTACGTTAGAGCGTATTAGCGGTCTTGTTGATATTTATATGCCTGATTTTAAATATGCTAGTTCGGAAACAGGTAAACAATTATCCTGTGTCCCTTCTTACTGGGAAGTAACAACTATGGCAGTGAAAGAGATGCACCGACAGGTTGGCGATCTTGTTATTAATGAACAGGGGATTGCGCATCGGGGCTTAATTATTCGTCATTTAGTTTTACCTGGCAACCTTGCTGAAACTGCGAAAGTTATGAATTTTATTTCCAAGGAAATTTCGCCCACTTCATATATAAACATAATGGACCAGTACTTTCCTGAATTTAAAGCGAAACAGTACCCTTCGCTAGATCGCCGCATCACGCGTACCGAATTCTTAGAAGCTGTTGATGCTGCTAAGAAAGCGAGTCCAACCCTTCGTTTAACCCATGAGTTGTTGCAGTAGGTGCGGATATTATGTATGCTTATAGGTAAAGCAGCGCGATCACTCGTATAATGAGTTGGCGTTATCATAACCGTTGAGACTTGTATACTTCGCATTATTCAGAGCAAAAAGATTTCGGTCAAGTGTTTGACTGTGCCTGTTTGCTGGGCAATAACCTCTACGGCTGACCGGAGCCACCGCTGGCTGCTTGCTGATTATTTAATGAAAAAGTAGTCGGACTTAACATTGTCCATTTATAAGTCCCCTTCAGGAGGATATAGATGTCAGATCGATTGATTGAAGAAATTGCCTCTAGTTGGCTGACTGCTTCGAACGTTGTTGTTTTTACCGGTGCCGGCATGAGTACAGAGTCCGGCTTGCCGGATTTTCGCTCGGCGCAGGGATTGTGGAAACAGCGGCCGGAGTCGTTGGCGACAATGGCGGCCATGCGGCAGATGCCGGATGAGTTTTACTTTTTTTATCAGTGGCGTATTCAACGGCTTTGGTCTGTGGAACCCAATGTGGGTCATTTGGCGCTGGCGGAGCTGGAGGCAGCGGGGCGGGTACAGCATGTGATTACACAGAACGTGGACGGGCTCCATCACCGGGCAGGATCGGTCCATATCTCCGAGCTGCATGGTACATTAAAGACTGTCAGTTGCCTGAACTGCCGAACTCATTACGACAGCCGGCAGCTTTTGCCGCAGCGGGAGGGCTGGGAAGCTGAGTATCAAAACGGCGGCTATCGTCATGGTTCAGAGTGCGTCTGTCTGCAGTGCGGAGGATTTTTGCGGCCTGATGTGGTGCTATTCGGTGAAGCCTTGCCGGAGGATGCCTGGCAAATGGCACAGGCATGGAGCCGTAAGGCGGATTTGTTTGTGGTAATCGGCTCATCTTTGGTTGTCAGCCCGGCTAATTATCTGCCGCAAATAGCGGTTGATGCAGGTGCCAAACTGCTGATCATCAATCAGGAGAATACCCCGCTGGATCATAGAGCCACCTGGACCTTGCGGACAAAAGCGGCGGAAACGCTGCCGGTGATCGCGAGAAGGATAAAAAAAGCCGGTAATGGCGTTTAGAGACTGTCAATGACAGCTATTAAATCATAAGGGAGGTTTGAAAATTGAAAGAAATACCGTCAGTTAGCAATGCTTTTCAAACATTTATAAAAGAAGCTCCGGAGCAGCAGAAAATATGGTTGGAAACAGTACAACAGTTAGGGGCAGTCAGTAAACTGGACGCAAAAACCGAAGAATTAGCGTATATAGCTGTTTTGGCATCAGCCAGGCTTGAAGGTGGATTACCCTTTCACGTAAAGCATGCCAGGTCACTTGGCGCGACAAGAGACGAGATAATCAGCGCTGTTTTGGTAGGTCTGCCTGCGGTGGGAAACACCGTTATCCAGGCTCTTCCTGTTGCAATAAGCTCATTTGATAGTGAGTGATAAAATAATGAAGCGGGACAAGCAGTTAGCTCTGAAGGAACTGCGAAAAATCCCAGGGGTGGGAGAGTCAACTGCCAATGACCTTTGGAACATAGGGATTCAATCTATTGAAGAACTGCGGGATAGAAGTCCAGAACATTATACGGACAGTTGTATATTTTGGGGACGGTTCTTGACTTGAATGGAGTTTCTTAATAAAATTTTTCCATATAGCGGGAAGCGAGGATTATTATTAAGAGGAGGAAGTATGCCGCGAGTTGCAAGGCTGAAATATAACAGTGAAGCATTGTATCAGCTTAATGACGAATCATCTCTATATGCTGGCAGCTAGCCATGGTGCAGATATTTCGCAGGTGATGAAAAGTATTAATATAAGTTACGTAATTTATTAATCGTAAGTATGAGCGCTGTGGTCACCGATTCCAAGTTTAAGAGTGAACTCGTTGATAACAATGGATATGTAATAGAAGTATCAAGATATTCCACCTCAATCCCACGCGAGCAGGTAGGGTAACCAACGACAGAATACACGAATATCACAACGATAGCGGCAAACTGTGCCGTAGGTTGGGAAAACGAGTAGAGAGAACGGAGCCGTTCAGGAGCGGAATAAAATGATACGTGAGACACGGAAACAAATACAGACGACATTAAAAGAGATTGGGATACTATTCGGCAGACTGAGCGCATCAATGGTCAGTAAATCTTAAAAAAGGATTGACTATTCAAGTCAAGAACTGTCCCGGAAGGATACGGCAGCCAATTACATCTCCGACGTGCTGGAAAGCAGCGCGCCGGCGTATGCTACGAATCCTGAAGCTACGAAAGTAATGCATAAAACAATTAAAAATCCTGCTAAATTCTACAAATATTGGCAGGATTTTTATTGTTTTTCATGAATGTTGAATAGTAAAAGCATGGTAGCAAAGCCCGTGACTTCCAGAGAAGAATGCTACCCATTTCGATTCAAGTCAAGAACCCTCCCGGATCAATTAAAATTACGCAAGCTGGCACCGTTTTCATACGGTGTCAGTTTTGTTTTAAGTTGGCAGAACTGCTCGTTGGAGAGACTTGGGGACGTCAGACTGTGTGAAAACACTTTGCCTCAATTTCCATTCACCACTTTAACAGTAAAAAAGGCATTAATCTGGACATAGATGCCTTAAAAAGAACGAAAATACAGGTGGATCTCACCACTTTTTCAGAATCACTTCAGCAAATGTGGACTTTTCACACAGCCTGCCGGCCCTATGTCCTCATAACTATTCGGCGAAAGCAGAAGAGTCAATTAACCCGGAAGACCTTAAAATTTAGGACTTTGTACTACTGACAGCGCCAAAAAGGAAAAACTTAACCGATTGCCACATTTTCAAGAGACTTATATAAAAAACAGGGGTATGCGTTGGCAGATTGATAAAAATGGCCAGGAGTGTTGATAAGCTAGCGGCTAAGCCTTCCATTTGGCCGGTTAACGGAGTGGTTACCTCTGGTTTTAGCTGGCGCAACTCACCTTGGGGTGACGGTAATGAATTGCATCAGGGGCTGGACATCGCCAACAGTCTTGGTACACCTATTGTTGCTACTGCTGATGGTCAGGTTGTTCAAAGTGAATGGGCAGGGGACTACGGCAATGTTGTGCAAATTGATCATGGCAATGGTATTGCAACTGTTTATGGGCACAATTCCAGCATACTAGTAAAGGTCGGTCAAAGTGTAAGAAAAGGTCAAGTAATTTCTTTACTGGGCAGCACTGGGAAAAGTACGGGTCCACATGTTCATTATGAAGTCAGAGTAAATGGCACCCCTGTAGATCCTATTCGCTTTTTAGTTTTGTAGGGAGGACCTGTCCCCTCGTCCCTACAGACCGGGTATTCCCTGCCGCATTATTATGCGGCATCAGAGAAAAAATACCCCGGAGATCGTTATTACAACATCGGCAACGTAATGGATAGAGGCGATGAAGGTGGCAAGGTACAACCCACTAATAATCGGGTTGACCCAGTAATTGACCGCGTATTTGATGAAGTGCGCGCCCGTTCCGGGGAGTGCCATTCAATTGGAAGCTTGTCATCGTGCCTGGAGTAGGCCACTCTGACGCTGGGATGTCGACGATGGCCGCAAAACTGATCGCTGGGGAACAATAATTTATCCACTATTCTGTAAGTTATGGGTAAGATTATGCTATAATTAGCATAACAGGTTGTCTAGGGACGGTTAGCCACACCCTTTTAGAAAGGGGGTGGTAATTATGACTACTTATGAAGCCTTGACATTTGCTATCGCATTTGCCACGCTCATGGTATTAGTCGTAAAAAAGAAATAACCGCCCCTGGCTCAATAGCGGCGGTTATTCTTTAACTCCGTAATTCAGGGCTAGCCGTTCGGTTAGACAACCTGCTGGGCTGGCGTGTATCGAGCACGTCAGTCCTTTTCTTATATTATACCCATAGATTGTAAAATATGCAACCGGTCAGAGAAAATCGTTTTTTACTTGTATTATCCCCCCTGGGGGGATAATATATAAACAGGAGGGATTCACCATGCAGAACCATACACACGCTTATCGAAGACAGGTTGTGAATAGGCTAGCGCGGATTGAGGGGCACACTAAAGCCATTAAACAGATGGCTGTTGAAGGACGTGACTGTCCTGATATATTGCTCCAAATAGCCGCCGTTCGCAAGGCCCTTGACAATACTGCAAAACTTATTCTGAAGGATCACCTTGAACATTGCCTTATTCATGCGGTTAACGAGGGTGATCAGGAAAAATTTCTGAAAGAGCTCCAGGATGCAATTGATCGGTATATCAATTAGATAGGGGGAAAGATTATGCGGTCTCTGCTATTGGTTTTAACCTTATTAACGATTCCGTCTGTAGCCTTCGCGCATTCGGGCACAGTGCTTAGAACAGCAGCTAACTATTTCCCGTTGCTCTTTGCTCTTGTACCCATCATATTCAATCCATTAGTCAAGTTGGTTAAAAAGTTTCAGGCATTTTTCGCAAAGTGGAATCACCGTAACTAGGCAATCGCTAACTTACGGCCCGCTAACTTACGGGGACGCTCCTTTTTTGGCAACATTTCACCGCTAGCAGTGAGATGTTGCCAAAATCTCGCTCATGACCAGCACTAAGCATGATAGGCTGGCTGGATTCATGTCGGTCATCTGGTGAAGGGAATTATCATCTGTTGCCAAACGGAAGATTACTCAAGGGCGCTTTTTTGCTGCAGCGGTGCTGCCATCCGGAGAGGTGGCTCACATGCCGGAACGGTGGCTCATTATATCAGGCCGGATTATCTGAATAATACGAGCGAAACAGGCCACTTTCAATTATCCACAGGCGGGGCCGGGTTCATGCGAATCAATATTGCCTGCCGGAAAGCCGTGCTGGCCGAGGCGCTGCGGAGAATAGAAACAGCGGTAAATATTCTGCTGAAGTAGAATGAATACAACGCTGCATGGCTATTGCTAAATGAATAACCAGTTCACTTACTGATGCGGGAGACTGACGAGTCGATATCCCAAGCGATAAAACGGATTAGCAAGTTTCTCACCGCAGACTATTGCTCATCGCAAGCGGGAAAGCAGCCTGGCTCAAGCCCTCTAACAGGGATTGAGCCAGGCTGCAGACAAACTTATTTATCCTCCTGTCACCTACGGCAAATTCCATTATAATGGTTTGCCGTCTTTCTTTGTCAGCGATAAAACAGGACTGATAATATACTCGGAAATTAAGAAACATAAGGTAACTGCTGCAACAGACACTCCTAAATATTTAATCCATATATTAAATTGTATTTTCTGTACTGCAAAAGCCAGAGGAATAACCACACACTGGTGGATAAAATAAATCGTATAGGAATTGGCTGCCAGACGGCGCCATAAATAGGCGTCGCTGTCAGCAAACCGTTGAAATAAAGCGATAAAGGAAAACGCAGCAGTTAAAGAAAAGAAAGAAAAGACGAGCGCATGACCTGCTTTAAACAATACCGGAACATCAGGCATAAGCGTGAATGTCACACGATAATACAAGAAGACAAAAAGCATGATAACCGCCGCGATGCTCCAGGTAAATGGGCATGGTCTATAGCCATCCCGGGTAAACCAGGCATTCTTCCAGGCGTATACTCCTAACGCAAAGTAGCAAAGATATAACCCGACTCGTACCGGCTGAATCATAATAAGTCGTTTAACATGGATCCACGCATCCGACCAGAAGAATAAATTACCGATGAAAAAAGGTACAGCGGAAAACAAGGCAAATAAAAGGAAAAACCAGACCGAGGGAATCCGACTTTGAGGTTGTTCTCTGAAGTATGACGGGCGTAATACATAGGCAATAGTAAACAGCAAAAAGAAGATGGCCAATAATTCTAAAAACCAGTAATGTGCTTGCTGATAATACTCACCGAAGAAATCATTCGCCCAGAACGAAAGGTAATTGGGTTGCGTATCCGTATTGCTTACGAGCGCACTATAACCAATTAAGGGAGCAATAAATAGCACACCCGCCAGCCAGGGAAGAACAATACGCCGTAATTTATCCTGCCAAAATAGTTTTATCCCTTTGTTAAGCAAAAGCACAGGTGTAAAATAGCCGGCGATCAAAAACATGATTGGCATGATGTAAACATCTGTTGCCCAAACAAACAGATCGAAGAGTTTGTTTTTTTGCATGTCGTTAACCCACCAGACAAGATCCCAGGTTGTATAGGCCATTCCAACATGAAATACAACCATCAAAAGAATAATGAAGACTCTCAGATTGTCAAAGAAATACATCCGTTGCACAGTACCGTTCATTTTTCCGGTTCCCCTTTCGATCTTGCTGCAGGACTCTATCAGCAAAGATTGCGTTCCCGTCTATGCCTATCCACTCTTGCTAACTTATATGATGGAACCGGTAATTTGATAACCATCGCTGTCGGAGCCGCTACAACGGTGGCAGCCCGACAGCGACGAGGTGAAGGTCATCCACCCAGGGAAGGAATGGTAGGGGAGATTGAAGGTAAGGCTGCGTAAAAGCTGTTGCGGGTGCACAATCAGATAATTTAGAGGAAGAAATTATGCCCTACAGCCGGGAAAGGCTGTAGGGCATTTGTTGTTGTTTTACATACCATCATATTCACCTCCTTTAGTAGTGACATTCGAATCACAGACAAGAGGTTTGGCGCATAATATGAAAATGAGATGGGCACAATTTATAGAACAACTTCCAAAAGAAGGAAAATTGATTAGCTATATAGAAGTCCTATGCATCAGGCTTAGGGAGACGAAATTATGACTCGTTTTTCTGGGAATAGATGCGTAGAGTCACAATGCATTCATTTTCTTGCGCCGAAATGCAATGGCGAGAATTGCGAACATTATATTCAGTCTGTAAAGCCTAAAGTGCTCGGCCTGGGTTTTCGAATCTTTTACACGATTATGGGTTGGTTAGCACTTAAATCTGCTATCGGGTTAGGACTAGGGTTTTTTGTGGGAATAATGATATTTGCAATCCCCTATGTCATAGACTATCTTGACTGGGTTAATTTTCGAGGCGAACGGCGGATTTCTAACTTTTTAGCTTTTATTACTTTCTCTGTTTTGTTCATCATTGGTTTTGCTGGGATAGTAGATCACATGGAAATGTCGGTAGCGAAAAGTCAACTACAGGTAATTCATGCTGCTTTATCAGAAGATACTTTGCCTTCAGAATATGGGCGGGTATCTGCTCTGATCGATCGACTTCAAGCTAGTATTAAAAATGATTTGACTAGCTTGCAGAAAGGTAGTAACGCTGAGGGGATCGCAAAGAATCTGGGACACAGTATTGACACTATGAATAGAGTTCAAACTATCGCTACAAATAAAGCAAATCTGACCTTGAGGTTTACAGACGGTGCAGAGGATGGATTCGAATTTGGTGCACTGGATTTTTGGTATATTGTTGGAGCCGTTGCTATATCATTTACCACATATGATTGGGCAGCGCATAAGTTTATAAGAGATTCTACCGCTGCTGCACCTGGCAACACTTCAAGTCTGGGGGGAATATAGTGCTATTCGACTTAGTGTATCTCTTAATTTTTGCGTATGTTGGCCTTGCAGTTGGCACTATGATCAGGTTAAAGGGTAAAATGAGTATGTCGATATTACCTTTGTTTGGACTCTTTTCGCCTGCAGTAATAATTGTTGCACTACCATTACCACTTATGAAGAGTTTTTTATGCGATAAAGAAGACCCTCTCTTGATGAGAACGTTTAACGCGTTACTAGTTCCGGTATTTTGCCTTGCATTTTACCCGAATGTAATCGACATAATAGTGGATTCATTCACTACTAGTACTCACTCTGCATGCAATCTTACAACTATGATTCTCCAAGATAATTCAACGTGCGAAGTGATCCATAATGATAAGCTGAATACACCTTTAGAAGAGGCGGCAGGCGAACAGGCAAACGACCATGCAAGGCTCAGCCTAGGCTGTCTGCAAGATGTTGCTATCGTACTTGAACATATAATATGTCTCTTTAAAGAAAAATCTATTTTTGCGTCTGTATAATGAAATAGAATCGTATAAACACCAAAAAAGAAATACCGCTTACTAGTGGTATTTCTTTTATATTAGGCGCAGGTGGTCTCGCAACTCGTAATTAATCCACTGTTTCAAAAACGTTCTGTGTCGATGTAACAGCAGGCTGATCCTGTACATGATTGGCGGTACGATTTTTTCTTATCAGCCAATCCATAATGACGTTTTCTTGCGATGTTTTTTTGCCGATCTTTCTGGCTTTACGGAAACCTAGATACGAACCGTTGTCCCGATAGGTCATGATACCACTCCTTATATCGAAAAGCTGGTTGTAATCAGAAAGCTTCCCGAACCGATCAGCCCCTTTATATGAAACAGGTGAGCGATTACTTTATGCAGGGATGTTTCTTAGTTAGTATAGCCAACTCATGGTATTTGTTCAGCCGCCCCCACCTTTTGACTCCAAAATCTCTCTCAAAGTCAAATCTTTGTATCGACCATTTACTATTTTCAAATACATGCAGACTTTTAGGATTGTAATATATAATGTTGACTTGATTCCCTCTGGTGAGTTCTCTTACTTTTTGTTCGAATTTGACTACTTTTTCTTCATTAAATGGGTTATAGAAGTAGAAAATTGTACCTTCGGAGGGGAGGGTTTCAATTGCGTCTCCAGGGATCACTTTTACGTTGGCATGGTTTGCGAGTTGGCGAGCGGTGTTTGCAGCTATATCAGGGTCAATTTCAAGACCGATAATTTGATTTTTGTATTTTTGGCTTAGCCAGTAGTTAATTACGCGTCCTTTTCCACATCCGACGTCGACAAGGACATCATCTGGACTAACAGGTAAATTGCGAAATAACAAGGGCATAACACTATAGTCCGTATGAAAGACATCATTGGCTCCAAGGTGTTTAAAACTACTTACATTGTTACCACGCAATAGCCTGTCGCTATATTTTAAGTCTAAATACGTATCCCGTAAGTAGGCTGTGAAGGAATCAGCGCCTACCAAGACACCATATTGTAAGGTTTTTGCGTAGCCCTCTTCTCGCACTCTAGAATTTATGCGACTCAGCAGGCTCACTTACATCATCTCCTTTTATTTTGTTAACCTTAGTTTTCCCCATCTGCTTTTGAATTCTCCTGTAAGTTTCTGGCGTATACGTGCGAACTTAACCAGAATCAAAAAGCCAAGTAGACAATGATCTACTTGGCTTTTTGATTCCATACATTGTAGTGATCCTTCTTCGATGCTTGGAAAGCATATCTTTGTAAATTCTGCCTAAGTTCGTACTCTGACAGCTTTTTTAAGAGTAATTTTTAATGTATTTTTTCTGCAGGCGGATTAGTCTTACAGATAGAACGATTGCCCCGACGGCTAAACCTGTGATCAGCCCGATCCAATAGCCATATGGACTGGTATTATATTTTGCCAGGATATAACCAGTTGGCATGCCAATGATCCAATAAGATACAATGGCCATTATCAACGTAACCTTTACGTCTTTATATCCTCTTAGTGCTCCCTGTATTGGTGCGGCGAATGCATCTGACAATTGGAATAATACTGCATAAGCCAGAAAGCTCTGTATTAATTGCAGAACAATAGGGCTATTTGTATATAACCCGGCAATTTGGTGACTGAAAAGGGATAAGCCCCCAGCAAAGAACAATGCAACGGCAATTGCAATGCCAACTCCTAATAAACTATATTGCCGCGCGTCTTCATACCTTCTCGCTCCGACTTCAAACCCGATTACAATTGTCAGTGCCATGCCGATGCTTAATGGTATTATATAGATCAGACTAGCAAAATTAATAGCTGCTTGATGTGCGGCTATAATTTCCGTACCGAATTCGGCCATTAGCAGTGCTACCACTCCGAAAATACTAACCTCACAGAAGATAGAAGACCCGATAGGAATCCCTACCATTAAAAGTTCCTTCCATATGATAAGTGAGACACCATACAACCGGTTAAATATCCGGTAATCTTTAAATGGTTTGGTACGATGTACCACTAGTAGGCTTATGAAGAGTATGCACCAGTAGGTTACAGCGGAGGCGTAGCCTGCTCCGGCGCCACCCAGGCGAGGGAATCCGAAATTACCGAAAATAAGTAGATAGTTAAGGACAATATTGATAGGTAACGCACAAAGCGCAATGATCATAGTTACTCGAGTATATCCTAACGCATCAATAAAATTCCGTAAAACAGCAGATACAAATAAAGGAAACATACCAAGAGATAACGCAGCCAAAAACTGATAGGCAATGTCCCGGACCGAACTTTCTAGTCGCATTACAGCAAATATTTGCGTTAAGATAAGTGGCCCGCAGATAAGCAGGAGCAATGTGAGCACTACTGCGAGATAGATTCCCTGCATTACAATGATCGGCATAGTTTCTTTTTTCCCTGCACCATGCAGCTGGGCCAAAATGGGCGTTATACCAACGAGAACTCCATTTACCCCAGTAAATATTGGCATCCACAGGTTAGCGCCGATAGCAACCCCTGCTAAATCATTCTGACTGGCGTTTCCTGACATTACCGTATCGAAAAAGCTGGTTGCACCTAGAGAAAGCTGTGTAATCAATATTGGAAGCAAAATATTCAAGAACTGTCTAACCTTTTCCGATAATAAAGAAGCTTTTTTCATTTTCCACCTCGTTTAGTAGGAACAATAGCAGGTTTCGTTTTAACATAAATGATAGTAATCGCAATGCAACAGTACAACCCTGGTCTTTCGGAAAGCCATCTGTCTGTAAAACTCCGGGATAATAGCTCAAATATAATTCTCGGGGATCTAATGTGTAAAAGAAGGCTGTGAGTAGTTGGACCACATTATAACATATATCGATTTGTGTATTCACGTCCCATTCTGCATTTACTACTTTATCGTCTAGAGGAAGGGCGATATTTCTGGGGATATTGATGAAGTATGGGAATACTATTTTCGTAACCTACGAACAGAAAGGGAGCGCGGAAATGGCTATTGAAATAATCGGAGTACCGATGGATCTTGGAGCAAGTCGACGGGGAACGGATATGGGGCCAAGCGCCATTCGGTACGCTAGTTTAAGCGAAGTTTTGCGCAAAATGGAACTAGAGGTTATTGACCGCGGTAATATTGATATTCCAGTTCAAGAAAGTCTAAAAGTTGATAATCCTAGCCTACGGTTTATTAATGAAATAATCGAGGGATGCTTAAAACTTGGCGAATTTGTATCTGCTGCTTTAGACCGGGGGAATTTCCCGCTTGTCTTAGGTGGGGACCATAGTATCGCGTTAGGTTCTTTGCTAGGAGCATCTAGAAAGATTCCTGATATCGGGCTAATATGGATGGATGCCCATGGTGACTTCAATAGCCTGGAAACAAGTGAAACGGGTAATATTCACGGGATGTCACTCGCCTCCTCGTGTGGACGAGGAGATGCCAAGCTGGTTACTATCGGTGGATTCTCCCCGAAAGTCAAGGAAGAAAAAACGGTAATTATCGGTGTTAGAGACTTGGATCCTGAAGAAAAAATTCAATTGAAGCAGTCTAAGGTAACCGTATTTAGCATGAAGGACATTGATGAAAGGGGTATCGCCCAAATCACCAGAGAAGCTATTGCAATTGCCGGAAGCGGGGGAAATGGGATTCATTTGAGCTTTGACATGGACGTCGTAGACCCTTCGATTGCCTCAGGTGTTGGGACACCGGTGACTGGTGGACTAAATTACCGGGAGGCGCACTTAGCACTAGAGTTAATCGCAGAGGCTAAGATTTTGAAATCAATGGAAGTTGTCGAGGTGAATCCTATTTTAGACGGAAGAGCAAATTCCACTGCTGGTGTCGCAGTGGAATTTATCGCGTCTGCCTTAGGAAAGAGAATTTTTCCATAGGCGCTAGAAGGCTTGATGGGGTTCCGTTGCTTTCTTAAAGGATGAGAATTGGAATGGAATAATCGCCTCCACCCAATAAATTCACCCGAAAGGGTAGGGAGTCTTGCTTGGACGAGGATTCCGGATTATGGTTATAAGCAATAAAATAGTTGATTTTCAAGGCCGCGTATCGTCTCCATCATGTAAATCCGGAAAACCTCGGAACCCGTGAATTTCGCGGGTTCCGAGGTTTTTATGTACAGTCTCGTACGTCCGCTAGATATGTAATGCGAGAAAGTAAGGAGCTGTCCGGGTAGCAGGTATTATACAGTACAATGTGGAATGCCTATAGGTTAAAAATGCGTATAAGAGGTGTTGTTCATTGTATCATATAGGGATTTTACAGTTGACCCAAAACCTGGATGACGCAGTGCAAGGCTTTAAGTCTGGCTGCGCTGAACTCGGCCTGCCAGCTGAATTTTATTATAAAAATGCTGACGGTAACCTCATGGTACTTCCCGAATTGGCCGCTAATCTGGCTGATCTCAAGGTAGACCTTATTTTTGCTTGCTCCACTCCTGCAACCGTTGCTGCTGCTGGACTTGACGGTAGCATTCCGATTGTCTTTACACCTGTATTTGATCCAATTGGCGCCGGCTTAGTGACCAGCCTAGAACATCCTGGAGGCAAGTTGACCGGTGTTGCCGGCATGGTGAAAGCCGATGCTAAAGTTGCCTTTATTCACCGCCTTTTACCTGCTGCGCAAAATCTTGGCGTATTATACCATGCTGCAGATAGCAACTCACTGTTAGAATTAAAACACTTCCGGCAAGCTGCGGACCCATCTTTTCATGTAGAAGAAATATCAATTCAGCGTCCAGAGGATTTATCGCAACTGGCTGATATGCTACCGCCGGACTTAGATGCTTTATTTCTACCGATCGGGAAAATCGTGGAAGATAATTTTGCCACCATCGTTTATTATGCTGATGCCGTCAGTCTGCCAATTATCACATCACATGCTCCGAATGTAGCCGCCGGAGCACTTGGCGCATTGGTGGCTAATCATCGTCAGCTCGGCCATGATTGTGCCGCTAAAGCTGCTAGAATACTGAATGGTACTGCACCTGGCGATATAGCGATCAGTATCGTAAAACAGCCTGAAATTTGGTTAAATCACTTTGCCGCCCAAAATCTTGGTATTACACTATCAGCCGATCTGCTGTCAGAAGCAACAGAAGTTTTCGAATAAAGGGGTAGACATATGCGATTAACACCCACTTCAGTTGAACTATTGGCCCCCGTAGGTACCTGGGAGGTACTAGAGGAAGCAATTGCTGCCGGGGCGGATGCCGTATATTTAGGTGGAAAACGCTTTAACATGCGGATGCACCGCACTGATGCTAATTTTGATGACGAAATGCTTGCCAAAGCGATCAAGTATGCTCATGATCGCAATGTGCTCTTGTATATAACCGTGAATAATCTAATCAGTGACCGTGAACTTGACAGTATGCGTTCTTACCTTAGGCTCCTAGAGGAACTTCAGCCAGACGCCCTAATTATTCAAGATTTGGCTGTACTGGAGCTGGCTCGAGAACTGAATATTACGATACCCTTGCATGCTTCTGTCATGATGAATACCCATAATGAACATGCCGTCCGCACCCTGCAAGACTACGGGATCTCAAGGGTAGTAGTGAACCGGGAAATGACGCTGTCGCAAGTGCGTTTACTGAAAGAACGCACTGGTATTGAAGTGGAATATTTCATCCATGGTGATATGTGTGTCGCCCATGGTGGTCAGTGCCTACACTCCGGTGTGCTTTTTGGCCAAAGTTCTAACCGTGGCCGTTGTTTAAAAGGCTGCCGTTGGCCCTACCAATTAGTTGACGCTACCGGAAAGGTACTTAGCGACCGTGACCCTGGTCCTTACAAACTGGCAGTGAAGGATATGTGCATGTATTTACATTTGCCTGAGCTCATTCAAGCAGGTGTAACTTCCTTTAAGATCGAAGGCCGTATGCGGACCGCTGCGTTTGTCAAGCGGATTGTCCAAGTATACCGCCGGGCGATTGATCGCTATATCGCTGATCCGACTGGTTATACCATAGATCCGCAAGACTGGCAGGATTTGAATGAAGGACGATCGCGCGACTTCTCTACGTGTTATGCGTTAGGTAAACCTGGAACTGAATTGATTGGCTATAGCGGTGAACGCGAACCCCGTTTTTTCAGTCAAGCTGTAAAAGAAGCAAGTATGTCGACTTCTGCTTTTGTACCTAAAGCACTACCCGCACCTAATACGATGGCAGCAGATACAGGCAAAGAACTGGCTGTTCGGGTAGCTGATCGGGCCTCACTCACAGCTGCCTGCCAACACGGCGCCAACATAGTCTACATCGGCGGCGAGGCCTTTAAACCAGCTAAGCCCTGGACTCTTGCCGAAATTGCTGAAGCCATTGACGAAGCTGCTGCTTATAACACCCGGATAATTGTCACCACGCCGCGGATTACAACAGAACGAGAGTGCGGAGAATTGGAACAATTCATTGCTGCCGTAGACCGACTCAAACCCCATGGCCTGATGGTTAGCAACATTGGTATGCTCCGGCTGGCCCGCCAACTCTCGTCGCTCCCCCTGGAAGCTGATTTTTCTCTAAATGTATTTAATCATTTGACGGTGCGATGGCTGCAATCGCTTGGCGTAACAAAGGCCACCATTTCACTGGAGGCTACGCAAGAACAAATTACCGATCTACTTGACAACAGCTCGTTGCCACTGGAGCTCATTGTCCATGGATCGCTGGAAGCAATGGTGCTGGATCACTGTGTTCCCAGCGCGGTGCTTGGCTCCGATTACGGTTGCCATACACTTTGTCAGGACAACCAGTATGCTTTATTAGACACGGCCGGGGAGCGCCACCCGATCAAAATTGACCAATACTGCCGTAATCACCTGCTTTTTGCAAAAGACTTATGTTTGCTGCCTTATTTACAATCACTGGCCGGCATTAGTCGTTACCGCATTGAAGGACAGCATTATACTGCCCCGCAAGTTGGTCTGATTACTGCAATCTATCGCCAGGAACTGGATCAATGCGCTTCTCAACAAGAGGACTACCACTTCGACCAAGCCTTGCTAGACAAACTTGCTGCCATCGGACCGCGCGAACTAGGAATTGGTACATTCCGCTATCGGGTATCACGCTAGAATATAGCATAATTGAGGTGTTTAGCTTGGATCAATATATCGGACCAGAAGAAGTATTACGCAAAAAACGCGAGTATTTGATACCCTGCGTGTATCATTTTTACGACCAACCCATGCAATTGGTGCGGGGCGAGATGCAATACCTATACGACCATACAGGCAAGAGATATCTGGATTGTTTTGCCGGGGTTTCGGTCGTCAACTGTGGGCACTGCAACCCGGACATCACGAAAGCCATTTGCGACCAAGTTACCACACTGCAACATACTTGCACTATATATTTAACCCAGAATATTGTTAACTTGGCAGAACGATTATCCCAGATTACACCAGGACGACTACAAAAATCCTTTTTCTGCTCCAGCGGTAGCGAAGCTAATGAAGGAGCCGCTCTCTTGGCTTCGATTTATACTGGCAACCATGAGTTTATCAGTTTACGGCAGGGCTTGCACGGACGCACCAAACTAGGCATGAGCCTGACTGGGCTCAGTCTCTGGCGTACTGACGCATCACCGGTTGGCGGTATCAGTTTCGCTTCCAATGCCTACTGCTATCGCTGCCCGCTCGGCAAACAGTATCCAGTGTGTGATCTGGCTTGCGCCGATGAAATCGAGACTGTGATTAAAACCGCCACATCGGGGAAGGTAGCCGCCATGTTTGCTGAACCCATTCAGGGTAACGGCGGCATGATCACCCCACCGCTTGGCTATTTCAAACGAGTTAAACAAATTCTTGAGGCCTATGGTATTCTTTTCATTGTTGATGAAGTGCAGACAGGATTTGGCCGCACCGGTAAAATGTTTGCCATTGAGCACTACGAAGTGGAACCAGATATTATGACAGTAGCCAAAGCTCTGGCTAATGGTACGCCGGTAGGCGCCTTTATTGCTAAACCAGAAATTGCTGACAAGTATACGCGTCCCGGCGCCTCTACGTTGGGTGGCAATCCGGTTACCGCGGCAGCGGCGTTAGCGACCTTGGACGTAATTGCTAACAATGATCTGCCAGCCCGAGCCGCTGCGCTTGGCGCACAATTAAAAGCGGGCCTTTTGGCTTTACAAGAAAGATACCCGCTAATCGGTGATGTACGCGGTCTAGGCCTGATGCTTGGTGCTGAACTGGTATCTGCCGATAAGTCACCAGCAAGCCACGAACTTGATACTATACTAGAAAAACTAAAAGACCGGGGCATATTAGTCGGGAAAAATGGTCCCAACCGCAATGTCCTGGCCTTTCAACCTCCGTTGGTTATCACGCGTGAAGATGTTGATTATCTCTTAAATCAGTTAGATGATGTATTAGCTGAAGTATAGGTACCAGAGAGAGAAGGGAAGTTGCGTTTTATCACGGGTACACAGAGGGTGTATCGAATCCTCTGCAGGTACCCTCCGCATACTCTGCGTACTCTGCGGTTAACGCTCTCCGTCCCCGTCTTTAGACTACTTAACAAAGGAGGTATCGACCACCTCTTGATAGGAGTAGGCTTTCTTAATTAATTGCTTTGCCTGGAGCCATTGCATGACTGTCTCCACATCTTTGGGATCAGGTGCTGAGGCCTTCTGATAGGCAGGCAGGACAAGATTCCCCTTTACCTCTTTCGGGAAGCCACCCTTTGTGATCAGGATATCAATATAATTTTCGACAGGTTCCCGGGACAAATAATCAACAGCCTTGTTATAGGCATTGTACATGGCTTGTATTTCTTTGCCTTTTTCCTTTGTTGCCTTGGTTGTAAATATCATGATGCCGGGATTTATGCCTAATTGGTCAGTACTGTTTAGTACCTTTGCCCCATTCTGGACGGCAATGGTTGCTAGCGGTTCTGGCAAGGTGGCAGCCGCGATCTTGCCGTTTTTTAGCATCTCCAAACGGGCAGGCATTTGGGGAATAATGATTTTGTTGATATCATTAGAGTTCATTCCGGTCTCTGCCAGCATCTGATCGGTTACGTACTCAATGATTGTGTTTTTTGAAATCCCCACATCTTTACCCTTTAGGTCCTTGATGGAGTTTGCGGTGACATCTTTGCTGATAACCAGTTTGAAGCTGCCGTTTGTCAGCGAGGTAATAGTGGTATTAAAGCCACCTTCTTTTGTAAAGGCTTCTGCTAAGATATCAGAGTTGGCTCCGTCCAGGTTGCCGCTTTGCAGTGCGCTATCGCGTTCAACCGCGCCCTTAAAGGCTTGAAGCTTCACTGTTACTCCCTCTTCACGGAAAAATCCCTTTTCCTGGGCAATAACAAATGGGATAGAATTAACATCAGGAAAAATGCCAAGTGTAATTGTCTGTAACTGTGGCGTTGCTTTGGCGGGATTATCGCCCTTGTTGACAGAGCAGGCAGCGAGAATACTAGTAATAGCAACTAGGACAAGAACAGCAGTGAGCTTCTTCATTTTGATAGTCTCCATTTCAGCGAATAATGATTTTTTATAGTGATGGTATTTGTATTTTCGCTATCAGGTGGCATATTCCTTCTGAAGTCAAGCCCATAAATGCGGGGACGTAGGAATCTCTCAGGCCCAGTTTGAGTGGATTTGCCGGTCGCAGCTCACCTCCAACATCTAATCAGGAATCCCTGGAGCCCGCGAAATTCGCGGGCTTTTTGCTATGTGTGGGTTTGAACGATTCCCGCTTCTAAGGAGAGAATTTATGTAGAAATGGATAACTATAGTTAAATGCTGTTATGAAGCGGATGTCTTAAAGGGCCCGCCCGGTTCTGTGAGGGGGGCGTGAGGTCACTTCTATACGGCTATATGGGATTGGGATTTTATAGGATTAAAAAATATATATTGTAAATAATAATTTCAGACAAATTATTTGGAGGTTCATCATGGCAGTAGAATTAAAAAATAGTGTAACAAAAGACAATCTGATGAGGGCTTTTGCTGGAGAAAGCCAAGCAAGAAATAGGTATACCTTTGCTGCATCACAGGCAAAAAAACAAGAACTTCATGTAATTGAAGCTATCTTTACCTTCACTGCTAATCAGGAAAAAGAACATGCAGAGATTTTTTACAACCACTTAAAAGAAATGGTGGGAGAAAATATTCTAGTAGATGGAAGATATCCTGTGGACCTCCACGATGGTGCAATTCAACTACTTAGAGCTGCTCAGCACAATGAGTATGAAGAGTATGATCCTGTATATAAAGCTTTTGGTGATAAAGCAAAAGAAGAAGGTTTCTCAAAAATTGCTGCCTCCTTCCATTTAATTGCAGAAATTGAAAAAACACATGGTGACCGTTTCGGTCATTTTGCAGACATGTTAGAGCAAAATAAATTGTTTATTTCCGATGTACAAACAAAGTGGATGTGCTTAAATTGCGGCTATGTCTACAATGGTAAGGAAGCTCCCAAGGTCTGTCCTGTTTGTGATCATAATCAAGGCTTCTTTATTCGTTTAGAATTGGCACCATTTCAAAAGTAACAATGATGAATTGGAGAAAAATAGCTAAAACGTAGTGCTCTAACTAAGAAAGATGCCTTTGCCTATTCGGCATCGGCTAAAGAACGGTAATCCTAGATGATACTACCGTGGACAAAACAGAGGACGTTCCTCAATTGTCACTTAAAAAGGTGTGATTTGCAAGGCCACGGATCGTCTCTGCAAATTAAATCCGGAATGCCCTGGAGCCCGCGAATTTCGCGGGTTTTTTACTTTGTGTGGGTTAGGTGGGTGATCGCCTCCGCTAGATTGCTCCATAAAGAGACATTAAACAATTAAGTCCGAGCGTCCGTAGTGTCCGCAATAGAAAAAGCAGCCTCTTCCTAATTTGGAAGGAGCTGCATGCGTTTCATGAAGTAAAATAGAATGTTCTTTTACTGTTGAGCTTCGTCTTTTTTCTCCGCTACGAAACCTTTAATACTTTCTTGGCGTCGATCATTTTTAGCTTCAATCGCTTGCTTCTCGTCAGCAGTAATCTCACTTGCATGCTCATCCAGGTACTCCTTTGCTTCATGCAAGTTTGCTATAGTGTGGTCGATATGTTTTTGCAGATGCGCCTCATTATCTGCCCGATTATCCGGTTTGGCCAAAGTAATCCCTCCTATCGAATCATGACTGTATAATTATGATGACCTAAATCGCATGATTTTATGCAGATAAGGATCTAGCACGCTACTGGCTTAGTAAGTCATCCTTGCCACATTGCGCGGAATATGAAATTGCAATAGTAGTATGTTGGACCAATAACGTGCGAGATAGGCGACACCGATCATTCTGTGGAAGAAATCACCAAAAGCTACGCAATCAAGTCTCGCAATTATTACAATTTTCAAACAAAGTCTTAGTACAGCCTATTTTATGCTCTATTGCCCCACAACTGCATCTTTCTGAACATCAAAAAAGGAACTGTTCAAAATAGTATTTTCATACTATCTTGAACAGTTCCTTTATAGATTTTCTTAACAAAAGGTAGTAGAGCATAATTCGGCTTTATGCAATGAATCTCATTACAATCATGGCAATACAAGCATTTATGATACTTGCTAGCATTAATAGGGGCCAATATTTCTTAGGGACATCGGCTACGCCAAGTAAACGTCCCATATATTGTAACTGGGATCCAATTAGGAAAATGGCGGGAATCAATATGGCAGCATGAGTACCATTCAGAATTCCTTTATTTAGTAAGCTGACAGCAATACCGGTACCGGCTGAGGAGGAAAGCCAAGCTGTAAGTAGTACGGTAGCTGCTTCACCCGGTAGGCCGAAAAATCCCATCAGGGGACCGAATAACCGACCAATAAATTCCATAGCGCCGATGAGCTGCAAAATTTCGGCAATTACGTAGGCCATTAGTACATTTGGCATCAAATTGTTGATGGCAACATTAAAGCCTTTTCGTGCGCCGATTACAAAAATGTCAAAAGGATTACTTGGTGTAGTTGTTTTTGTATCATTGCTCATCTCGGAAATCCTCCTTGTATACGGTGTTTAATACAAATCGAACAAACATGGCTCCCACAAACTTCAAGACGAACATCAGCAATAAGGGAATGATGACCGGTGCCGTTAAAACGGCAAATAAGGCTGAACCGATAGCGAAATAATTGTTGATCATGCCAGCCCCGGAATACTGCCAAGCACTCATAACCACGAGTTCTTTTTTTGTAATTTGTTTGTCATCATATAAATTCTTGGTCAGTGCTGCACCGGCATCGGTACTTTGTAAGTCGGTAATAAGTGCCAGTCCAGTAAGACCCGGAAGGCCCAACAACGGCTTAAGGAAAGGTGTGAGCAACTTATGAGCGGCTCGGATAGCTCCGTAATGAGAAAAGATTTCTAAACATCCCAATGCCAACATTACGGTAGGAACTAACGATAAGGCGAATAAAAATCCCGCCTTTGCACTGACTCCGCCGGCACCTATAAAGGTGTTTTTTGCCGGATCTTTCATTGTACCGAATGTACCACTTAAGGAGGTAAAGTCAAAGGCGCTTATCCACTTCATTCCGTCAACTTTCATAAAGATGCCTGAAAAGAATAAAATTGCAACAAATAATGCGATGTATGCGCCTATGCCGACCTTTCGTCCATTGGTAGTCTGCAGATTTGTTTCTTCTGCCACTGCTATCACTCCTAGTTTGAATTTTTGTTCTGTATAAGTTATTATTATATGTAGGATCAATCAATAAGTCAATGGTTTGTCCGACTATCTTAGATAACATAAGAAATACTGAATCTTTGCAGAGTATAGTAAAAAGAGCCTCTCTTTCTTGAATAATAGCAATATATTCGATACAATTTAGCTAGGAGGTGATTCAATGTCAAGTGTGATTGAAGTATACGACTTTTTACACACTATACCGGAGTTGGGTTTTCAAGAGTATAAAACTGCTGCATTTTTAGCAAATGAGCTTAAAAAAGCCGGATTTACCGTTATTGAGAAAGTCGGGGGTACTACCGGAGTTATCGGAGTTTATGACAGTGGTGTAGACGGTCCGACAATGGCATTGAGAGCGGATATTGATGCTTTAGGCCATATGGTTGACGGTAAATTGTGTGCTATGCATACTTGTGGGCATGATGCTCATTCTGCTATGGTGCTCACTGCTGCCGAGGACTTGATGAAAACAGGTTCTGTAAAGCAGGGAAAACTGAAAGTCATTTTTCAGCCGGCGGAAGAGTTGGGAACCGGCGCTCTTGCCATGATCAAGGCCGGTGCTGTTGACGATGTGGACATGATTTTAGGGGTTCATTTACGCCCCGGGGAAGAAGTAAGTATGGCGCAATCGGTCCCTGCCTTATATCACGCTGCTGCCGAAAGACTGCAGGGTGTGTTTCATGGCGTTCCGGCTCACGGTGCACGGCCGCACCTAGGGGTTAATGCCATTGATGCGGCCGCTGCGGCAATCACTGCAGTCAATGCCATTCACTTAAATCCGAATGAGTCCTATAGTATCAAAGCGACTCGGTTTACCTGTGATGCGGGTGTTACCAATGCGATTCCTGCGGAAGCAACTGTCATCTGGGATGTGCGTTCTGAGTTAAACAGTACGATGGCAAAATTAATTGAGAAAGCAAAATCAGCCATCAAGGCAGGGGCCGCTACTGTGGGAGCCACAGTAGCGGTAACTAATTATCAAAGTATTCCCGCTGCTGAATATACGGGCGATATGATTGACTTATTATCAGAAGCAATTACGGCCGTATATGGTCCCGAGGGGCTTCGTGAGCCCGTTAAAACAGCCGGCGGAGAGGATTTTCATTTTTACATTAAAGAAAAGCCATCAATTAAAGCCGGTTATTTTGGCTTGGGCTGTGATTTAACACCGGGGATTCATCATCCTGATATGAAGTTTAACAAAAACGCTTTGGAAAAGGGAAAAGATGTTTTGATATATGCTGTTCGAAAAGTTTTGAATTCATAAGGAGGCGGTTCTGTTGTCAAAGGTAATAAAGCATTATGAGTATTTACATACTATCCCGGAAATTGGGTTTGAAGAAGTCAAAACCTCCGCTTACTTGGCGGACCAATTGGAAAAGGCCGGATTCCAAACAACCAGTCATGTCGGCGGTACGACAGGTATTGTCGGCGTGTATGACAGTGGAACTGCGGGGCCTACGTTAGCGTTGCGTGCGGATATGGATGCTCTGGGACATGTGATTGACGGCGTCCATTGTGCCCGCCATACTTGTGGCCATGATGCTCATTCCTCTATGGTATTGACTGCGGCCGAAGAATTAATTAAAGAAAAGGCGATTCAAAAAGGTCGTCTGAAAATTATCTTCCAACCGGCAGAAGAATTGGGAACAGGTGCCCTGGCGATGATCAAAGGCGGTGCCATTGATGATGTAGATATGTTGTTAGGCCTCCATATTCGGCCGGCAGAAGAATGTAAGACTGGCCAGGCAATCCCCGCCATGTATTATTCCGCCTCGGGAACCATAGAAACTGTTATTGCGGGTGTACCGGCCCACGGTGCCCGTCCTCACCTCGGGGTCAATGCTATTGATGCCGCCGTGGGTGCCATTAATGCGGTTAATGCGATTCACCTTAACCCCAATTTTTCCTATAGTGCCAAGGCGACCAAATTTTTGTGCGATTCAGGCGTAACCAACGCCATACCTGCAGAAGCCCATGTGTTTTGGGATATCAGAGCCCAATTTAACAGCACCATGGATGAATTGAGGACAAAGGTTTTACAGGCCATTCAAACAGGTGCGGCTACTGTCGGGGCGAAGGCAGAAGCTAAAGTGATCAAGGAGATTCCTGCGGCTGAATTGGATGAAGAAATGACGGCAATACTTGCGGATTCGATTCGCGAAGCTCTGGGAGATGAAGGGCTGCTCAAACCATTTTCCACGCCGGGAGGCGAAGACTTCTTTTTCTATACCCGGGAAAAGCCCGAAATAAAAGCAGGCTTCTTCGGACTGGGCGTCAATGCCACGCCGGGACTGCATCATCCGGATATGCATTTTGATATAGAAGCCCTCGATAGTGGAGTGGAAATTTTAAAGATCGCCGTTAAGAAAATATTAGGCTAAGGGAATAAACAGAGCTTAGGCCAAGTATGTAGCTCATTGGTAATCCGGTGCAAAATTGGGGGCGGTGGCATAAAACTCCCAGTAGAGCCAAAACCTTAACTTCCGCAATTTTATAGAGATATTTTAGTGAATTTGTATACCTCCACCTGTCCGGTGGAGGTATTTTCAATTACTATTAAAATCAATTTACTTAAGCCCTCGTCGTACTGTTCAAAATGATGCTAATGATAAGAGCCCAGTCGAAGACTGGGCTACACCGGTCAGTTGGATGACGGCTGTCCTACTGGTGATTGGCGCAATAATCGATAGCTTTAGCAAAATCAGCAGGAAGAGGGGCATGAATCGTAAGCTCTTCTTCTTTTTTTATATGGTTGAAGCTTATCGCTTCGGCATGCAAAGCTTGCCTTAGCATCCACGAAACGCGCACGCCATACATGCCATCTCCGATAATTGGATAGCCAAGATGAGCTAGGTGGACGCGAACTTGGTGGGTTCTTCCAGTCTCTAGAGTTAGTTCCAGTAGTGAGGCATCCGGAAAGGTGCGGAGCGTCCGGTAATGGGTAACCGCGGGTTCACCTTGCTCGTTGATAGCTCGCCGGTTTGGCTGGTTTGGGTGAGACCCGATGGGAGCATTGATCGTTCCTGATGGCGGCGAAACGACTCCTTTGACTAAAGCCCAGTATGTGCGTTTAATTGTCCTTGCTGATAATTGCTGTGCCAAAATGAATTGACTATGAGAATCTTTGGCAAACATTACACAGCCGGAAGTGTCTCGATCTATTCTATGTACAGCGCGAATAGCGCTTAGTATGCTGCGCTGCTGTAGCTCGAACGCTAAGAAATTCGCTAGCGTGCCGCTTGTTGTTTGTCCGGTAGGATGAACCAGTTGGCGAGCTGGCTTATTTATGACCAGCAGATACTCATCTTCGTAAAGAATTTCGACTACTCCTTGCTCCGGCTTTACTCCAAAACCGGCATCTTCAGAGATGAGGACCTGCAATTTATCCCCAAGCTTTAATTTTTTTTGCAGGAAAGTTGGCTTACCGTTTAGGAGCAGCCCCTTTTGTCTGGTCAGTCTTTGAATTTTTCTGCCGGAACATTGTAAAATTTGTTTCAGATAATTTTCAACAGTTTTGTCCTGGTGTTCCATAGCGATCATATATGAAGAAAATGATTTCATTTTCCCACCTTCCTTCCTAGGTAGTTTAGCAAAAAAAGATATATTCAGCAAATCACGTGGCGAAGCACCGGAGAAATCTGACGGCATAGTGACGCTCGTGCTATGCTTCCTAATGAATTATTTCCATCATATCCTAAGTTTTTACTAAATTTGGCAGGATTCTTGAAAAAAATAGCGAACTATCAAATAATTCGGACTTGAGTCTTTAGAGGTGCCAACATAGTGAAAAAGCTTACTCTAACAACAGCGCTGAACGCTAAGATAGTCTGTGTTGTATTATTATTAATGATCGCTGTTATGGCGTATAATTATTGGCTATCTTTGCAAGAAGAAAACGAAAAGAATAGTAAATGGCTTGCAGCGGTTACTGAGTTTCTTGTTAGAAAGGACGTAGTTGATGATTTTGCGGGAAATCTGAGTAATCAGGTTATTGCCAACAAACCGAGGCAAAAGCAAGTCCTTATAATCAGCAAAAAACTCCAACCAATTTTGGCTGACATCATTGTGCCAGTAAGCAATATCAAATTCGGCCTCTATTCTCGTCAGCACGAAAGCATTGTTGCTGTTGGCCCGCAGGCGGATGCGTCGTTACTGCTCAGTGTTGACCCCGATCGGTTCAAATATATCTATGAAACCAATACTGATCAGTTTCGGGAAAATCCCAGTTCACTGATCTGGTATGGCGCAAGAACAATCAGCCATATCAGACCAATCGAAAAAGATGGCGTTATTCTTGGCCATGCTTTTGCTTCTATCAATCAAGATGCAGTTTATACAGCCATCTGGAAACGGACGTTAAATACATTTTTAGGCGCGTTTCTTATGTTATTAGTCTGTATCGCCATCTTTCGCGAATTGTTTGTTAAGTTAAAGAATGACTTGAAATTATTCGCTGAAGCGATTCTGGACGAGCGCGGCAATGATTTTCACAGTGAAATCGCTGAATTCACTCCTATCCTTAACTATATTAATGAACAAACGAAGAAAATGACCCGCTTGGACAGATTAAACATTATTGGTGAAATGGCGGCCAGTATTGCTCATGAAGTACGAAACCCAATGACAACAGTAAGAGGCTTATTGCAGTTTATCGGCAATAAGCCGGAGTTCACCCGTCAAAAATACAATTTTGATCTAATGATTGATGAAATAGACCGTGCTAATAGTATTATTACTGAGTTTTTGGCTCTGGCCAAAAATAATGTCATGGAGTTTAATGAGCACAATCTGAATGACATTATCCATAGTATCTATCCTTTGTTGCAGGCAGATGCTTTACGCAACAACTGCGAAATGGTACTTTCGTTAGGTGATATTCCAAATATTTTGGTGGATCAACATAGCATTCGTCAACTCATTTTAAATATGGTACGAAACGGGCTGGACGCTATGCCCGAAGGTGGAACAATTACCATAACTACGCAGACAGATGAAGCAAGGGTCTTGTTATCGATAAAAGATGTTGGCATTGGCATTCCTCCGGAAATCAGAGACAAACTGGGCACCCCTTTTTTTACTACAAAAGAAACCGGCACAGGACTGGGATTGGCTGTTTGTTACCGGGTTGTGCATCGGCATCAGGCAACACTTACCGTGGAAAGTGAACCCGGCAAAGGCACTGTCTTTACAGTGGGGTTTAAGCCAATCGGATAGAGACCACTCGATATTCAGGTCGAACTGACTACGAAGGCGGTAAAACAATGGCTGACAAATTAATTACTCTATCAGTTATGCTTGGCAGTATTATTTATCTATTTGAGGCGCGGCAACTGACCTTCGGCTCTCTGGGATCACCTAAATCGGGCTTTTTGCCTATGCTGGCAGGGGCAGCTGCTCTTTTATTGTCTTTGGCAATATTTATTAGTCAATTGCGATCAGCTAAAAAGGAAACCCAGGAGCCGGTTGACTGGACAAAATTCATTTTTGTTATCATCGGTCTATTGTTTTATGTTACCATTCTAACAAATATCGGCTATTTTGCTGCGACGCTGATCCTGCTGCTTTATCTGTTCAAGGTGGCAGATACGGCAGGTTGGCTGGTTCCTCTGCTGCTCGCGACAACTAGCTCGATCGCATTTTATCTACTGTTTGCGCGCTATTTAGCGATTCCGTTGCCGTAAAAGAGCGTGTTTCAAAAAACACGCAACCATAAAAAAGGGAGGCTGTTAGAAAATGCCCAGGTGTTGTTACATATGCGACTACAAACATCGCTGTAGTACATAAGTGTAGTAGTATCACTAGGAACAGCGAGGCTTGCACCGCGCCGCGTACATAAAGGTACGCAAGCAAGCAAACGTAGTCGTGACAACGCAGATGGGCGTTTTGTAACAGCCTCTAAAAGCAATGTGAGGGAGTGGAGCTTTGGAAGTTATACATCTGCTGATGCAGGGAGTGTATGTCAGCCTCTTGCCATATAATTTGCTGGCCTGCGTGGTTGGCGTGCTGATCGGCACACTTGTCGGTGTATTGCCAGGAATTGATACCATCAGCACTATCGCTCTGCTGCTGCCGTTCAGTTATGGACTTGGCAGCACCCCGGCCTTAATCATGTTTGCAGGTATCTATTACGGATCAAAGTATGGCGGCTCCACCACGTCGATTCTGCTGAATGTCCCCGGTGAGGGATCATCAATGGTTACCTGCCTGGACGGCTATCCGATGGCGCAGAAGGGACGGGCGGGAGCGGCGCTGGCGGTTTCGGCGATCGGCTCATTTATCGCCGGTACCATCGGCGTAATCGGGCTGACGTTTCTGGCGCCGCCTCTAGCGCAGGCCGCGCTTGCCTTCGGCCCGCCGGAGTATTTCTCGCTCGCTGTGGTAGGACTGGTCGTGCTGGCTAAGCTTACCGGGACATCCTCACTGAAGTCCGCCTTAATGGCCACTATCGGGGTCATTTTTGGTACCGTTGGCATGGACAGTTTATCAGGCATCAGCCGCTTTACATTCACTGTTGGTGAGCTGGATCGTGGCATTGATTTGTCAATTATAGCGATGGGATTGTTCGGCATTGGCGAGATTTTGACTAGTATGACTCAGACGAAAATTCGCCCTAATATGCCGTCGATACGTTTGCGGGATCTATATCCCACCAAAGAAGAGCTGCGTCGGTCAATAACGCCGATATTTCGTGGCGGTATTATCGGTTTCCTGATTGGGCTGCTGCCTGGTCCGACGGGAACAATTTCCTCATTTGCCTCTTACGCGCTGGAAAAACGCTGCAGCAAAAATCCGGCTGAGTTTGGTCATGGAGCGATTGAAGGAGTTGCCGGACCGGAAGCGGCGAATAATGCTGTCACATCAGGCGCGATGGTCCCGCTGCTGTCACTGGGATTGCCTTTTTGTGCCTCAACGGCGATTTTGCTCAGCGGCTTCATGATCCACGGCATTCTCCCCGGCCCGGCGCTGATCAGCGAGCAACCTGACTTGTTTTGGGGACTGATCGCCAGCATGTATATTGGCAACGTGCTATTGCTGGTGATCAACCTGCCGCTGATTGGGATTTTCGTGCAACTGCTCAAAACCCCGCTCAATATCCTAATGCCGCTAGTCGGGGCTGTTACCTTAACCGGCGCCTATGTCGTCAATAACAGTGTATTTGACGTGATGTGGGTGATTGTATTCGGCGTGCTGGGGTTTTTGTTGCGCCGCAGCGGGTTTGAACCAGCCCCGTTGATCATCGGTCTGGTGCTGGGACCGGAGTTGGAGCGGGGCTTGGTGCAAGGCTTGATTATCCTCGATGGAAGTATCTGGTCACTGTTTACCCGGCCGATTTCCGGCGCTATTCTGACGTTGGGAGCTATGTTTATTCTATATCCTGCCGCCAGTTGGCTTGGCAAAGTCATCTGGCGGCAAACTGGGACAAGCCAATAGTTCAGGTTTATTAAAGCAAAGGAGGCGGTTGCGTGCAAAAAAAAACGATATTCTTACTAACAGCCTGTTTACTCGGTATTTCGATTATGATGGGAGGATGTGCAGGTATGCAAAACAAGCCAGTAGAAACAATAAGCAAATACCCGGATAAACCGATTACCATCATTGTCCCCTACAGCGTCGGCGGCAGTACGGATCTGACCGCTAGGGAGTTAGAGAAGACGGCGACCAAGCATTTGGGGCAGCCGCTGGTTGTGGTGAATAAGCCTGGCGGAGCGGGCACCATTGGCTGGAACGAACTGGCTGGCGCCAGTCCGGACGGCTATACGCTTGGCATTGTTGCAAATGAAATCGTGTTGCACCCGTTATACAGCCAAACCAAATACCACTATCCAACCGCCCTGGAGCCAGTGGTCCAAATATCATCGGTATCCTCAGTTCTGGCTGTTCAGGCTAAACAGCCATGGCAAACTCTTGACGACTTAGTTGCATATGCAAAAGAACACCCAGGGCAACTTAAGTTTGCTCATGGCGGGACTGGCTCAATTAACCATGTCGTTGGCGAAATGTTCGGCAAAACTGCCGGCATTACTATTGAACAGGTTCCTTTCCGAGGAGGCGGCGAAATAACTGCTGCGTTGCTGGGTGGGCATGTTCAGATTGCGGTTGTTGGTCCTGCGGCAATCAAAGAACATGTGAAAAGTGGCACAGTACGTATTTTAGCGGTTTCAGGCGAACAACGGCTGAACGATCCGGTCCTTGGCAATGTACCGACTTTCAAGGAACAGGGGCTGGATGTTGTTTGCACCTATTGGATTGGAGTAGGAGCGCCTAAAGGCCTGCCGGCCGAGGTGAAAGCCAAACTAGCCGCAGGTTTCAAAGAAATCATTACCAGCCCTGAGTTTAAAACCAATCAAGAAAAACTCGGGCTGCAACTTGATTATTTGGATCAACAGGCAGCAGCGGCAAAATGGCTGGAGGAAGGCCAGAAGTTTGCCAAAGTTGTACAAGAAACCGGCATCGCCGACCTAATCAAGGCGCAAAAGAAATAGTTAGTTTGTAATAGGATAAGCAAGGTAGCTTTACTGGATCGCCTCCGCTAATTGCACGAACACCTCCGCCAGTGTATGATGGTAGTGATACATTACACTGGTGGAGGTGTTTGGCTATCCAATTTGATTTCTGCTTCAAGCTGGTTATCATGTGTCTGTACCAGCAGCTTCTACTGATATGAATGTGGATGATTCTGCAATATAATAAAAACTAAAGCATAAGCGAGGGGAATTGAGCTAGTATGCAGAGCGACAAAGTTTGTGGGCCATGCCCGGGCAACACGTATCCAATGGCGGGACAGCCACGGGTCTGTTATATAAAAAACGTGGTTAAAAATCCTAAAATTATTGTTGGTGACTATACATATTACGATGATCCAGAGAATCCAGAAAAATTCGAGGACAACGTGTTGTACCACTATGACTTCATAGGAGACAAGTTAATCATTGGGAAGTTTTGCGCCATTGCAACCGGAGTAAAGTTCATAATGAACGGTGCTAACCACAATATGAGCTCATTCACCACATACCCTTTCGGCATATTCGGCGCTGGCTGGCAAGCGGGACTTCCTGGGATAACGGATTTGCCTAACAAGGGTGACACGATAATAGGGAATGATGTCTGGATTGGTTATGAATCGATCGTGATGCCTGGCGTTAGGATTGGCGATGGAGCCATTGTTGCCGCAAAGTCAGTTGTAACAAAGGACGTTCCACCGTATACCATAGTTGGCGGAGATCCGGCCCAAATCATCAAGCAACGATTTGATGATCAAGTAGTGGTGAAGCTGTTGTCAATCAAATGGTGGGATTGGCCTGCCGAGAAGATAACCAGCAACATACCATTGCTGGTTAGTAATGACATCAGGAAACTACAGGCGTTGGAAGAATAGTCGGTACTTACAGAAAAGGAGAATGTAATATGAAACTGATTCAAGTCGATCAAGAAAAATGTATTCGCTGCGGTTTATGCGGTAAAGCCTGTCCGATGGGCATTATTAATCTGGGAGAGCAAGGGCCGCACTATTCAGGAGGACACTGTATTGCTTGCGGACACTGTGTAGCTGTTTGCCCCACAGCAGCCTTAGATAATAACAAAGCGCCTTTAGCCAATCAACTGCCAATAGAAAATACGCCTGTTCTCGATGCAGATACGGCGGCTCGCTTTTTGCGTTCGCGGCGGTCAATCCGTGCATATAAGGAAATTGCAGTACCACGGGATAAAGTCTCTCAGCTTTTAAATATTGCCCGCCTTGCACCGACTGGCGGAAATTCGCAAGGCGTCGCCTACTATGTCTTTGATCAGCCAGAAACATTACGCCAGGTTACGGCTTTAACAATTGAGTGGATGGAGGATGCCATCAAAAGCGCTTCGCCTTGGGCTCCTTACTATCTCGGAGTAGTCGAGAAGTACCGCAAAACAGGTGCAGATGTAATTTTGCGAGGGGCCCCCTGTCTGATTGTGGCCACAGCTGCCAAGAGCCTTTTGGGCCGCGGCCGTGATAACACCCATTTCTCGCTGGCTTATGCCGAACTGTACGCGCCAACGATCGGGCTGGGTACCTGTTGGGCAGGCTTTTTTGAGGCTTGTGCTGCCAGCGGCTATCAACCGTTGCTCGATCTGCTGGGCTTGCCAAAGGATGTAGCTGTCACCGGTGGCTTGATGGTTGGTTATCCCCAATACACATATAAGCGATTGGTGGATAGAAATCCATTGCAGGTAACGTGGCAGTAGTGCAGGCAGCAATAGAAAATCAAACCCCTGCCCCAAGCGGGGGTTTTTTGTTATGATAATGAAATCAGGTGATTACGGGTTTGTTGCCTTGTAGTGATTGGAGTGTTTATAGTGGATTTGCAAACTAAATTATTGTACTTATTCATTGATCTAATCTTACCGCTCGCTATCGGGTATTTATGTCGCTTCCAATCAAAGCTCGATAAAAACTTCTTCCAGCGCTTGATTGTGATAAACATATGTGTAATATACCCGATTTTATCAGTGTTGACTTTATGGGCGCTGTCGCTAAATTACTCGTTAATTTGGTTGCCGATTATTGGCGTATTGCTTTGCATTATTCCGGGGATAGCTGCCTATTTTCGTGTGCAAAACAAATTCCAAAGTGAACTCGATAAAGGTAGCTATATTCTTAGTGCGATACTGTCTAATACTACCACGCTAGGCGGCTTATGCGCATATATACTGTATGGTGAATTGGGGTATGCCTACGCACTAATGATTGTCATGCTGCAAAACATTGTTATGTTCACGTTCTGCTTTCCACTGGCACAATATTATTATCAAAAAAGTGTCGGTAGCAATTTTAGTAAGCAGTCAGTATCAACTCTGTTTATGAACCGCACTCAGCTACCGGTTGTCGGCATGACTATCGGCATAATCCTGAACGCAACGGGTATCGTCCGCCCTGCTGCTTTGGAGCTAATGGTCGACCCTTTAGTGCATCTCGGGGCATGGACGGCCTTAATACCGATCGGCTATGCTATTGACACTGCCGGCATGCGTGAATACTATTTGAAAATTCTAGACCTAATTTCCATCAAATTTATTTTGACGCCTGTAGCTGCTTACATGATAGCAAGCTTATTGATCTCAGACGAGATTATTTTGAACACAATTGTTATTCTGGCAGCTATGCCTACGGCGATAAACACTGTAATAGCCGTACAAGTCCATAAATTAAATGTCAATATTGCCACGGCTGCTTTTGTTCTAACCACAGCAGTGTTTATTGGCATCGAACTTCCCGTGCTGTTTGTCTGGATGAGTGGTCGGTAGGTCTTTTCTGTTTCTATGCTCGTCCTGGAATATGTAGGGCGGAGTGTTTTTGAAATATAACCTATTGCTTTATAAAACAAATTTAGATATACTGAAATGGGAATATTATACATATTTACACGCGACAATGTAGGCACTTTACGCTGAATTAACTTATGCTGATTTGCATCTGCACTATCAGTTTATGTAATTCGGCTTTTTTATTGGACAAAATTGGCTTGACAGGAGGCGTCAGCGATAGTTCCAGGGGTACAGAGATTCTTATAGATAATAGGAGGTAAATATGGCCAATGTTAAAATCCCCTTTGGCAAGACCTACCTTGAGGCAGAGATCTCCGAGGATAGGTTGGCAGGCATACTAGTCTCGCAGGCTCATCACTATCAGCCGGAGAGTAGCCAGGAAGAGTTGGTCCGAAATTCCTTGATACAACCGATTGCTTCTCCACGATTGCGAGAACTCGCCAAAGGGAGAAAGAAGATTGTCATTGTTGCCAGTGACCACACCCGGCCTGTGCCTAGCAAAATCATTGCTCCACTATTGCTGGAGGAGATTCGGGCAGGCAATCCGGATGCAGACATTACTTTTTTAATTGCCACCGGATTTCATCGACCAACCTCTAGAGAAGAACTTATCGTTAAATTTGGTGAAGAACTTGTCGCCCAAGAAAGAATAGTGCTGCATGATTGCCGGGACGAGTCTATGCTTATCTCTATCGGCAAACTGCCGTCAGGCGGAGATCTTGTTATCAACAGACTGGCCATGGAGGCCGAATTATTAATTGCCGAAGGTTTTATTGAGCCGCACTTCTTTGCAGGTTTTTCCGGCGGAAGAAAAAGTATTCTTCCGGGGATTGTCAGTCAAGTAACTGTACTTGCTAACCACTGCGCCAGCTTTATTGCCGATGAGAACGCGAGGGCTGGCATTATTGACGGGAATCCTTTGCATATCGACATGATAGATGCAGCACGCCAGGCCAAGCTAGCCTTTATTCTTAATGTAGTGATTGATTCTGATAAAAAAATTATCAAGGCATTTGCAGGAGATATGGAAAAGGCACATCTGGCAGGTACGGAGTTTGTTGGGCAGATGGCAACCGTTAAAGCTATCCCTGCCGATATTGTTATTACCTCAAACGGGGGTTATCCACTTGACCAAAATATCTATCAGGCTGTCAAGGGGATGACCGCGGCAGAGGCGTCTTGCCGTAAAGGTGGAGTGATTATTATTTGCGCAGCCTGTAATGATGGGCATGGCGGAGATGCTTTTTATCGCTGGTTTGCTGAATCGCGGGGTGCGGATGAGGTGATGGCTAAGATTATGGCTATTGATGCCGACTCAACGATTGCCGATCAGTGGGAGGCCCAGATCGCCGCCAGGATATTGCTTAACCACACGGTAATTATCGTGACTGACCAGTGTTCTCACTCCATCGTTACAGATATGTACTTTAAAGCTGCCAGAACATTGGCAGAAGCGTTGACCATGGCTGAAGAGATCATGGGAGACGATGCGGCAATCACCGTCATACCTGATGGTGTTTCGGTCATTGTCAGATAGCTAATATTTATGGAGGTGGAATGAACCATGTCAAACTATAATCCTGTTACTCCGGAAATTATTAAGACGCTCGTGGACATCGTTGGCAGTAAATATGTGATCAGTGACATCGAGAAAATGGAACCGTACTCTAAAGATGAGGAAACCGATGCTCGCTATCAGCATATGCCTGAGGCCGTGGTGTTGCCGGAATCCGCCAGCCAGATTGCGGAAATTCTCGTCTTGGCTAATAAGGAACTTATCCCTGTGGTGGCAAGAGGCGGCGGTACTGGTCTGGCCGCAGCGGCAGTGCCCTTATACGGTGGCATTGTCATCAGCACTGAGCGGATGACCCAAGTACTTGAAATCAACACTAACAGCATGTATATGGTCGTCCAACCGGGTGTTCGGACTGATGATGTGCAGAAAGCGGCTAAAGAACAGGGGCTGTTTTATGCTGGTGATCCCTGCAGCGGAGACAGCTGTTATATCGGCGGCAATGTCGCCACCAACGCGGGTGGCAATCGCGCGATTAAGTATGGTACAACAAGGAATCAGGTCTATGGGTTCCAGATGGTAACTCCACAGGGGAAAATTCTCAATTTAGGTGGTCGCCTAGAGAAATCTACGACTGGCTATGCTCTCGATCAATTGGTGATCGGTGCGGAAGGTACGCTTGGGCTTATTACTGAAATCACGTTAAAACTTAAGCCTTTGCCTCCAAAGGTTGTTGACTTGTTGGCAGTTTTCCCTGATGTTGACTCTGCCATTGATATTGTGACAAAGGTAATTAAAGCTGGCATTACCCCGACCTGCGTCGAATTTATGGATAATGGCACGATTAAAAGCGTAGAGAAGTTTCTTAATGAGAAATTACCGAACAGTGAAAATGGCAACTATATCATCATTCAGGTAGAAGGCAAGGATGATGACGACCTTGATGACAAGAGCGTGATTCTCGATGAGCTGTGTAATGAGAATGGCGCATTGGCAGTACTCGTGGCCGACCCACAAAAGATTTGGCAGTCCCGTAAGGCTTTCTTGGAAGCTGCCCGGGCGGAAAGCTTGATCCAATCAAAAGAGGATATGGTTGTGCCTGTCGATAAGATTGCTACTCTTATGCATGAGGCAGCTGCCTTAAGTGCAAAACATAAACTTGCGGCGAGGATTGCCAGTCACGCAGGCGATGGCAATGTCCACTTCCATGTATTAAAAGGCAGCATGTCAGATGAGGAATGGGACAGCACCTTGGAAGTCTTCCAACAGGAAATATATACCTTGGTATATTCATTAGGCGGAAAGCTATCAGGCGAGCACGGCATTGGCTATAAGCGGCGCAAACTTATGGAACAGTTTACCAACCGGGACGAATTGGATATGATGCGGGCGATAAAAAAAGCCCTTGATCCCAATTTGATTCTGAACCCAGGTAAGATTTTCAATATGTAAAAAATAAGTACGTGGGGTTAGTTTTAGATGGAGGCAAGGCTTCAGGATCAGGCGTAGACAATAGCCAAGGAAGATCGCCGCGTTTTGGCGATGACACATATTAGTAGTCTTATTCACGGAGATGTCATCGCAAGTAACGTAGTGACGTGGCGATCTTCCTCGTAAGATGACTATGTTGATAGCCTGGGATGGATGTTAAAGACATTCATCTGAATTAAGTCTGTTTATCCAGAACGAAAAGTGAGGAGGGTTATTATAAAATGCAATGGCAACAAATATATGATCCCCTAAATAACATCTACTTTTCGGCCATAGTCTCATCCATTCCCCTGCTGATATTGCTCTATATGTTGGGAATCAGGCGCTCAAAAGGGCATTATGCAGCAATGATCGGCACGTCTGCGGCCGTAATGTTGGCTATCGCCGTTTGGAAGATGCCGATCTCTCTTGCCATCAGTGCTACCCTGAATGGGATGATGTTTGGTTTGTTTCCGATTGTCTGGATCGTAGTCACCGCAATCTGGGTATACAACATGACGGTTGAAGCGGGTGAGTTTGAGATTATTAAAAATTCTTTAGCTTCCATCACTGATGACCGTCGTCTCCAGGCGCTTTTGATTGCGTTTGCCTTCGGATCTTTTATTGAGGGCACAGCAGGTTTTGGGACTCCAGTGGCAATTACTGCGGCGATGCTGGTGGGACTTGGTTTTAATCCTATTTATGCAGCTGGTATTTGTCTGATAGCCAATACTGCTCCGGTAGCCTTTGGCGCTATCGGGATACCTATTGTTGTTGCTGCTCAAGTCTCAGGACTTGATATGATGCATATCAGCCAGATTGTTGGTCGGCAGTTGCCGCTCCTGTCGTTCTTGGTGCCCTTGTGGTTGGTAGTGACAATGTGTGGCTGGAAACGGTCGATGGAAGTGATGCCGGCTGTTCTGGTCGCAGGTGGATGTTTTGCTGTCACTCAATTTCTCACATCAAATTATGTCAATCCATACCTGCCTGATATCACTTCTTCTGTTGTCACTATTGTCGGTATGCTACTATTTTTGAAGTATTGGAAGCCCGAAAATGTTTGGCATTTCCCTGATGAAAAACCAGCTACCGGTGGTGCCGTCAAATTGAAGTATTCCACCGGTGAGGTCCTTCGCGCCTGGGCGCCATACATCATTTTGGCTGTTTTAGTCTTTTTGTGGGCAGACGATAAGTATCTCAACTTTAAATCCTGGCTGCTAAGTCAAGATAAACTGCTGCCCTTCTTCCTAATTAGTTGGCCTGGCCTTGATGGGCTTGTCATTAAGACTAGTCCGGTAGTCGTAAAGAATACGCCGTATGCAGCAAAGTATATGGTCAATATATTGTCTGCAGCCGGGACGGCCATCTTATTTTCCGGCATCCTGTCTCTGTTTCTTATCCCCAATTATGGCTTTAGTCGTGCAGCAACCTGTTTTGTCAAAACAGTGAAACAGTTAAAATTCCCTATCTGCACCATTTCGCTGATTCTTGGCTTGGCTTATATCATGAATTACTCTGGCATGAGCTCGACGTTAGGGCTGGCGTTTACCGCAACTGGGGCATTGTTCCCGTTCTTCTCGCCAATTTTAGGCTGGCTGGGAGTTTTCCTGACCGGTTCGGACACATCCTCGAATGCCTTGTTTGGTTCAATGCAGAAAACGGCGGCTGAACAGATTGGCGTTGACCCGAATCTGACAGTTGCCGCTAACTCTACTGGCGGCGTTACCGGCAAAATGATCTCTCCGCAGAGTATTTCCGTCGCTACGGCTGCCACCGGCTTAGTTGGACGGGAAGGGGATTTATTCCGATTTACTCTTGGTCATAGCATTGCCATGTTGCTAGTTATATCCGTCATCACCTATTTGCAGGCCTATGCGCTGAGATTTATGTTGCCATAATAGACATAATTCCTCAAATGTATACATCAAAACCCGCGAATTTCGCGGGTTTTTTGTACCTATTAGATAATCGTTTCCCGCATTCTCTTCAACGACAGGCAGGGGAAAGATGACAGTCTTCTTTATCTCTGTTATGATAAAGAAGACTTGATTCAATGCGATCAATAAGGAGTGCGGCGGATTTGAGGAAATTCACGAAGCTAATACTATTGCTTTATTTATGCGTATTCGCTTTCTCTACAGCGGATGCTAAACCAGCACCTAATCTGTCAAGGGTTCAAATTACCCATGTTGGCGCTGATCATACAGGCTGGATACCGGCAAGCGAAATCCCCTCGACAACCTTGTACGGACAAAAGTTTTACATAGCAGTTCAGTTTACAGGCTATCCTAATCCTAACCAGATACTCCTCTATCAAAACGGTCATTTGATTCCGAAAAGCGAAATTACGGAGCCTTTTGGCCGGACAGGGATCGGTAATCCTTTTACAGGTTGGGTATATCAGTTTGCTATGCCTATTTCCTATGGCAATGGAACCATCGCCGTGCAGGCGAGCGGTATTAACGGCGGTCAGCTTTTTGACACCCTCTATAGAGTTAAATCAAAAAACCAACCGTAGTGATACTTGGGATAATCTTATTCTCCAGCTTAAATAAGTATCCCTACCAGTAGTTGTCGTTACACTGGTAGGGATGCTTTGTATTTATGTAGAATTTTGATTTCGCAGGTTTTTTGGGGTTTTATCATAATATGAATAACTTTTCTGTTTGGGGCACATCCTGGCCTTCGCTAGCTTATTTGCCTCTGAATGTTCATTAAAGGAGGGCTTAATTTGAAAGGGTATGTACAGGTATATACTGGTAACGGCAAGGGAAAGACTACGGCTGCTATCGGAATCTCTATCCGAGCGTTGGGGGCTGGTAAGCGTGTGCTGTTTCTTCAGTTCATGAAAACGCGGGCGTACAGCGAACATAAGATCATGACAAGCCTAGAGCCTAATCTGATTACGAAAGCACTTGGCAAACCGTTTTTTGTGGCGGTTGAAGGTATGATGACTGACGAAGAAAGGGGAAAATGGCAGGATAAAGTTGTGATTTTTCCACCCGGTCAGCCGCCCAAGGAATATTTGACGGTAATTAATGCCGGATTACAAGAGGCAAAGCAGGCTGTGCAAAGCGGCGAATATGACCTAGTGGTGTTAGATGAGATTAATTGCGCCTTGCATTTTGGCTTGGTTTCTTGGGACGATCTACTTGATATTATTGATACAAAGGCGTCAACCACTGAACTTATTTTAACAGGCAGGGGAGCCACTGCAGAACTGATAGAACGAGCTGATCTGGTCACCGAAATGAAAGAAATCAAGCATTATTATGCCACAGAAGGCTTGGAAGCTCGACTTGGCATTGAGAATTAAATGAACCAGTGAATAATTACTTGCCTCAGGTTTAGACTATTCATTATGCTGCACTTTATTATTTACGGACTATTAGGCTGGTGCCTTGAAATTATCTGGACTGGTTTAGGTTCGCTGTTAAAGAGAGATGTTCGCTTGACAGGCAAAACCTATTTATGGATGTTTCCCATATATGGCTCAGTTATATTATTTGAGCCAGTGCATGATTTCATCAGACACTGGCCGGTGTGGGAGCGCGGTATAGTCTGGATTTTGCTTTGTTTTAGCGTTGAATATCTGTCAGGCTGGATGCTGCGTAAGATACTCGGCAAAGTACCTTGGAATTATTCCCGGGCCGCCCTCAATGTACATGGGCTAATTCGCTTGGACTATGCACCTGCTTGGTTTGTCGCCGGTTTGTTATTCGAAAAAATCCATGACTGGTTAGACCAGATGAGTCTAATTAATAGTCTTAGCCAACATTTTATTGAAGTCTTTCTTTGGCTACAGCCAACATTAACTTTATGCGGTTTAGCTGATTAACCTGACTAGCCCCAGGATCATAATCGATGGCGACAATATTGGCGTCCGGATAGCTGCGTCGCAACTCTCTCATCATACCTTTACCGGTAATGTGATTGGGTAGGCAGGCAAATGGCTGCAAACAAACGATGTTATCGACGCCGCTCTGAATCAGTTCTACCATTTCTCCGGTTAGCAGCCAGCCTTCTCCAGTGAGATTGCCAAGCGATAAGTGGTTTTCTGCCAACTTAGCAATATGCTCAATTGTGTATGGTGGCGCAAAGCGCTTGCTGGCGGCCAGCGCCTTGCGGAGGTGGCGGCGGTAAAATTCAACGACTTTTCTAAACAAGATACCTTTTGCCTTATTCATTAAGCTGCCTGCCAGCAAGTCGTAATGTACTTTGCTGTCATAAGCGCAGTACAGGAAGAAATCCAGCATATCAGGCACAACGGCCTCCGCGCCCTCGCTTTCCAACACATCCACCAGATGATTGTTAGCTGTAGGATGATATTTTACCAAGATTTCACCAACTACGCCGACTCGCGGTTTAATCATTTGTTCGTCAATATCTAGATTGTCAAAATCACGAACAATGCCGTAAATATTGTTTTTGAAATTATACTTTCCTCCTGTTAATAGGGACTTGCGACAATTGGCTGCCCAATAGTCATACAACTGTTGGGCTGATCCAGGCTGTTTTTCATATGGCCGAGTCCGATATAATACCCGCATTAGTAAGTCACCATAAATAATACTAATGATCAAATTCTCGAAAAGAGAGAGTGACAGGGAAAAGCCGGGTTGACTCTCTCCGCCCAAAGCAAGCACCGGAATCTGAGGCATGCCGGCATCTTTGAGAGCTTTGCGAGCTATCGCAACATAATTGGTTGCGCGGCAGCCACCGCCAGTTTGGGCTAAAAGGACTGATGTATTTCTTAAATCATACTTTCCGGATTTCAAGGCTGTCAGTAATTGGCCAATCGCAATAATGGTTGGATAACAGGCGTCATTGTGGACAAACTTTAGACCTTCCTCAATCGCGCTTTGGTCAGACGTAGCGGTTATTACGAGCTGATGGCCGGCATTACGAAAGCCAGCTTCTAAAAATTGAAAATGAATCGGAGACATTTGCGGCGCCAGTATGGTGTGGCTTTTTTTCATTTCAGCGGTAAAATCGGTCTGGCGCGTGACAGCAAGCTCGGCGGTTTGCTTGACAATAGACTTTTTGTCTCTGTCATTCAAAGCGGCCAGCAGTGAACGTACTCGAATTCTGGACGCGCCTAGGTTATTAATCTCATCCAGTTTAATTGCTGTGTAGAGTCGATTATGTGTCTCAAGAATTTCTTTTACCTGGTCCATGACAACTGCATCAAGTCCACAGCCAAACGAGTTAATCTGAATTAACTCGATAGCAGGTTCTCTGGCAACAAAGCTCGCCGCCGCATACAATCGGGAATGGTACGTCCACTGATCAACAACACGCAGTGGACGATCGATGCTGCCCAAATGCCGTACCGCATCCTCTGATAATACAGCCAATCCATACGATTGGATTAGCTCAGGTAAACCGTGATTAATCTCAGGATCGATATGATAGGGTCTACCAGCCAAAACAACTCCTTTCATATTTTGATCGGCCATATAGGCAAGTGCCTCTTGTGCTTTTCGTCTGACATCGGATTTATAGCGGTTAAGCTCAGCATAAGCCGCATCGACTGCAGCAATAAGCTCTTGTTTAGTGATATTCTCAGCCGCCAGCTCTTGTGATAGTCGGCTGATCAGTCGATTACGATGGTTAAGCGGTAAAAAGGGGTGTAGGAAAACGATTTCTTTTTCGCGCAGGACATCCATATTCGCTTTGATATTTTCCGGATAAGAGGTAACGATCGGGCAGTTATAACAGTTGTCGGCAGCGGGGTCTTCCTGCATGTTGTAAGGAATGCAGGGGTAAAAGATTTTTTTTACCCCTTTTCTGATCAAATCAGATATATGCCCATGTACAAGTTTAGCTGGATAACAAATCGAGTCTGAAGGAAGGGTCTCCATGCCCAACTCATAGAGCTGGCGTGACGAACGTCCGGATAGTATAACCTGATAACCAAGTTTAGTAAACAGAGTATGCCAGAAAGGATAATCTTCATACATATTCAACACGCGGGGAATACCAATAACCCCAAGCCGTGCTTCTCCGTCAGACAATGGTTCGTACTGAAACACGCGTTGATATTTGTAAGTATACAGATTCGGCAGCCGATCACTCGATGGTGCTTTGCCAATACCTCGCTCACAGCGATTGCCAGCATGATACTCTTGACCATTAGAAAAGCGCTGGCTGGTAATTAAACAGTGGTTACCGCATAATTGGCAGCGGTGATTTTGGGTATTAGCAGTAAAGCTATCAAGGTCAGTCGCCGACAGCAGCGAGGTCTCGGCTCCGGCGCAGCGTTCTTTGGCAATCAGCGCTGCTCCGAACGCCCCCATGAGGCCGGCAATATCAGGCCGGATAACTTCCCGACCAATCGTTTGTTCTAGAGCGCGCAGCACGGCGTCATTGTAAAAGGTTCCACCCTGGACAACGATTTTATCACCTAATTCATCTGTATTCTTCAAACGGATTACCTTAAATAAGGCATTTTTTACAATGGAAATGGAAATTCCAGCTGCAATATCGCTAACATCAGCACCTTCCTTTTGGGCTTGTTTAACCTTCGAATTCATAAACACAGTACAGCGGCTGCCGAGATCCACAGGCTTTTCCGCTTTCAAACCAAGCTGCGAAAAATCGCTAACCGTCATCCCCATTGCCTGGCCAAAGGTTTCAATAAATGAGCCGCAACCGGCTGAACAAGCTTCATTTAACATAATGGAATCAATGATGCCATCACGCACAAAAAAGCTTTTCATATCCTGGCCGCCGATATCCAGCACAAAGGTGACATCAGGTGAAAAATGTTTGGCAGCCTGGAGGTGTGCTACTGTTTCCACTTCGCCGAAATCTACCTGTAGAGCGGCCTTGATAAATTGTTCACCATAGCCGGTAACCGTCGAGTAGGCAATCCGGGTCTTATTATTTAGACGCTGATACATATCAGTAAGGGCTGTCATCACTGTTTCCAGAGGCTTGCCGCGGTTACTGCCATAATAGGAATACAATAAGCTATCGTCCTCACCAATCAGCGTCAGCTTCGTTGTTGTTGATCCGGCATCGATGCCCAAATAGGCGTTGCCGCTATATGCTTGTAGGTCTCTTCGTTTAACAGTATGTTGCGCATGGCGAGCAACAAACTGTTGATATTCTGCGTTGTCAGCAAACAGCGATGGCAATGATTGTTCACTTTTATGCTGTAAGTTGAACAATTTAGGTGCTTTTTTTTGCAACAGTTCATAGGAGCCCGGCTCTTTCTCTAAAGCCAGTGCCGCCCCAATCGCGACAAAATAAGGGGAAGATTCGGGGTTTAGTACCTGATCCGCGTTAAGTCCTAGGGTTTCAATAAATCGCCGCCGCAGTTCAGATAAAAAGTGCAAAGGCCCGCCAAGAAAAGCCACATTGCCGCTAATTGGACGGCCTTGCGATAAACTGCTGATCGTTTGATTGACAACCGCTTGCAAAATAGAAGCGGCGATGTCTACTTTGGAAACGCCTTCATTCATCAACGCTTGAACATCGGTTTTGGCAAATACCCCGCAGCGGGATGCAATGGGATAGATCGTGCGGTAACTTTTTGCAAGCTCATTTAACCCGTGCGGATCAGTATTTAAGAGGGCGGCCATATGATCAATGAATGCGCCGGTACCCCCGGCGCAAACTCCGTTCATACGCTGTTCCACAGTTTTGTCAAAATAGGTGATTTTGGCATCTTCGCCACCAAGCTCAATGGCGGTGGTGGTAGTAGGGATAATATGTTTGACAGCATTGGTGGAGGCAATTACCTCCTGGATAAATGGTAACTCAAGCAATTGGGAAATACCCATACCTGCCGAGCCGGTAAACATAATGGAAAGAAGTTTTTGCTGCAAGACATGATAAGCATTAGCCGCTACTGCCTGAAAAGTGCTTGTTATATCTGAAAAATGGCGCACATATTCTTGAAATATTATTCTGTCTTGTTCGTTGAGGACAACCATTTTTATCGTTGTCGAGCCAATATCAACACCAACACGCAATGCTTTATCCACTTGGTATCTCTCTCCTATTATCCTCAGAGATTCTTTAATATTAATTATAGAATTGGCGAAATAAAATGACAATTATTATTTTGCAAGAGGTGATCTTAGCCTCAATCTTGTGACATAAATCACCGACGAATTTTGGCGCGTGTTGTATGATATAGCCATGAGTATAATATGTGAGGAGAATACAAGATGCTGAGGAAAATTGTTCATATAGATGAAGAAAAGTGTAATGGTTGCGGAGTATGCATCGGTGGCTGTCATGAAGGCGCCCTGCAATTGATCAATGGCAAAGCGAAACTAGTAGTAGACTCCTATTGTGACGGTCTTGGCGCCTGTTTGCCAGATTGTCCGACAGACGCCATCAGCATCATCGAGCGCGAGGCACCTGCTTTTGATGAAGAAGCGGTAAAGCAACATCTCGCTACCCTAAATACTCAGACTAAGCCAGTAACAATGGCGGGTGGCTGCCCTGGAAGCAAGGCTGGTGTTATCACAAGAGAAACTAAGAATAATCAAAGCAAGGGCAAAGACGACTATCCATCAGAATTGAGACAGTGGCCATGTCAATTGCAACTTGTGCCGGCAAACGCGGCTTACTTTGACAATGCCCACCTCTTGGTGGCGGCTGACTGCGCGGCTTACGCTTACGCAAATATGCATGCCGATTTTATGCATAACCGGATTACTGTTATTGGCTGTCCAAAGCTTGATGATATGAATTATGCATCCAAGTTAACAGAGATACTGCAGTCGCATGAGATTAAAAGCGTCACTGTGGTTCGTATGGAAGTGCCTTGCTGCGGCGGCATAGTCAATGCGGTTAAAGAGGCGCTGGTAAATAGTCGCAAGATGATTCCTTGGCGTGTGGTGATAATTGGTACAGACGGTACAATTAGAGAAGATTGAACAAGGTCCCTGGATAAGTGCGACTTGCTTCAGATGGAGTTCTAACTCCACCTGAAGCAAGTCTTTTTTTATGCATTTGACACCATAATAAATCAATGTTAAAATTTAATTGATAATAATTATCAGTAGATAATCGAATAACTATAAAAAACGTGTTGAGGAGTGATTTACTATGGCAATGATATACACACGGACCGGTGATAAAGGAACTACCAGTCTATTGGATGGCAGCCGGGTTCGTAAAAATAGCATCCGAGTTGATAGCTATGGAACAATTGACGAGTTAAATTCTGTGTTGGGTTTTGCTAAGCATTTTGTCAATGATGCAGAAATCTTTGAGAGAATTCATACAGTGCAAAAGGAATTGTTTAAGGTTGCAGCCGAGTTGGCAGATCCCTCAGGCCAATCGTATCCATCACACTTGGGCGATGACGAAATACAGCGATTTGAGGTTTGGATTGATGAATATGTCAAAAAGCTAAATCCTGTTGCTAAATTTATCGTACCAGGCAGCAGTCAAGCTTCCGGTGCTTTGCATATGGCGCGCACTGTGTGTCGGCGAGCAGAACGAGCCATGATCGCACTTGATGAGATTGAACCGATAAATCCCTATGTTATTAAATATGTTAATCGACTGTCTGACTTGCTGTATAGCTTCGCGCGTTATCTGGAAGACAAACAGGAACTAGTCAACGCAGAGTGACTCAGTGAAAGAGTAGCTAATCACCTTCACCGTGTGTATAATGGTATTGATGCCAGTACACCGGTGGAGGTGTTTTTTTCTTAAACGTGTATCAGAGAGTATACGTATGCGCAGAGGGCGAGGTTACGTAGCGCGAAGCCCGCAAAGAGCGCAAGCGTCGCAAAGCGATATTTTTACTATAGCAAGTTCCTTCGCGCTCTTCGATTCTTCGCGTGCTTTGCGCTATACGTTTCCCGTTCCCCGTTTCTCAAAGACCGCCGTAGCGGTTTTACTACGAAGTATTGCAATTGTGAGGTGTGCGGAATGGATGCTAAAGAACGGCGGAATCAATTGGTGGATAAGCTCAAAAAGGCCGGCACTCCGGTGACAGGATCAGCTTTAGCGCAGGAACTTGGCGTAAGCCGTCAGGTTATTGTTGGCGATATCGCCATACTGCGGGCTGCCGGGGTTGAAATATACGCTACTCCCCAAGGGTACTTGTTGCCTACTGCAAAGTCGCAGTCTGTCAAAACGGCTAAAATAGCCTGCCATCATGGCTGGGATAAGCTAACAGATGAACTAGAAATTATTGTTGATAACGGCGGTAAAGTTCTTGATGTGATTGTCGAACATCCCATATATGGTGAATTGAAGGCCAATCTCATGCTTGCTTCACGACGTGACATCGCTGAGTTCTTGCATAACTTAAAGAATAGCGGTGCAGAGCCATTATCAGCTATAACCGGAGGAGTACATCTGCATACTGTTGAAGTCCCGTCGCAAAAAGTGCTTACCAGAATTGAAAAAGAACTGCAAGAACAAGATATATTGTTCTTGTAAACAAAGTGGTTACAAACCTTCCTAATATGCCTTGTCATTTGTAATGTGCAGCCGTATAATAACTATATCTGACAAGACACCTGTATTGTCAGATCGGTGAAATGTTACATATTTTTCTTATGATGAATAGCTAAAAACGGTCGGTAGGAGGGAAAGACGTGAGTGAGCTAAAACGAGCAGTAGAAAAGCTAAAACGGGAGCGCAATGCTCTTATTCTTGCGCATAACTATCAACTTGATGAAGTACAAGAAGTTGCTGATTATATTGGTGATTCGTTTTATTTGAGCAAAGTCGCGGCAAACATAGATTGCGATGTCATTGTGTTTAGCGGCGTGCGTTTTATGGCAGAGACAGCGAAAATACTCTCACCAGATAAGACTGTGTTACTGCCTGAGATAGATGCGGGGTGTCCATTGGCTGATACGATTACAGTCGAAGATGTGAGAAACCTTAAGCACTTGCATCCTGGCGCTCCGGTTGTTTGCTACATTAATTCATCGTCGGAAGTAAAGGCTGAGAGCGACATTTGCTGTACTTCGGCGAATGCCATTAAAGTAGTATCCTCGCTGCCTGATCGCAAGGTGATCTTTGTGCCTGATGAAAACTTAGGCGACTATGTGGCTAAACAATTGCCTGACAAGGAACTGGTTTTGTGGAAAGGGTGTTGCGTCACCCATGCGAAAGTGAAGCCAAGTGCTATCCTCGAGATGCGGGAAAGATACCCTGAGGCTAAAATTCTGGTTCATCCTGAGTGTGAACCGGCGGTAGTAGAACTGGCTGATTTTGCTGGCAGCACATCGGCTATCATTCAATATGCGGAAAACTCCGATGCGAACGTCTTTATTATCGGTACAGAAGTTGGCGTATTGTGCTGGTTAAGAAATTCTCGCCCGGAAAAGCAGTTTTTCTTGCTGCATCCCGGTTTGGTCTGTCCCAATATGAAGAAAACAAGACTGCAGAGCATTTATGATGCATTAGCAAACAATCATTACCAAATACAAGTTGATGAGGCCATTGCCGCTAAAGCAAAACATGCGATTTCTCGAATGCTGGAGGTGGTTTAGATGGCAGAAAGAAGCTATATCACTCCCGTATGGCAAAATCATAAACAGCTAGACAGTAAGAGCTATGATGTCATTGTTGTTGGGACAGGTATAGCCGGAATGACTGTGTCTTTATCGCTAGACTCCAAGCTTAGAATAGCTCTTGTCAGTAAAGAACAGTTTACGGAAAGCAGCACCTACAAAGCGCAGGGTGGAATGGCTGTTGCGGTAGGTCCGGACGATAGCGCCGAGGAGCATTTCGCAGACACAGTAAGGGTTGGGCAAGGGGTGTGTCGTGAAGAAGCCGTAAACCTATTAGCAGGCGAGGGACCTGCGGCATTGGAGTTCCTGCAATCGCTGGGGGCAGATTTCTGCCATAACCAAAATGGACTGGATTTAACCAGAGAAGCGGCGCACTCACGCAATCGGGTGGTACATTATTACGACTATACCGGAAAGTATATTGCTGAACTATTAGCTGATGAAGTCAATAGGCACAACAATATCGAGCGGCTTGACAGATCTTTTCTTGTTGATATAGTCACCGCGCAGGATGGATGCTGTGGCTGTATTGTTGAACATAACGGCAGACTGGTTTATCTCCGAGCCGCAGCGGTTGTAGTGGCCACAGGCGGCTACAGTGGGCTGTTCAAGCGTTCAACTAATGAGGTTTCGGCTAGTGGTGATGGTATTGCTGCAGCTTACCGTGCCGGCGCCATGATTGCTGATATGGAGTTTGTTCAATTTCACCCGACAGCTTTTACCACGTTGTCAGGGAAGGTTTTTTTATTAACAGAGGCGCTGCGGGGCGAGGGAGCGGTTTTACTAAATTCGGCGGGCGATCGATTTATGTTTAACTACCATCCCAGCGGAGAACTCGCGCCGCGCGACGAAGTATCAAGAGCTATCTTGCGTGAATCCACACGACAAGGTGGAGAAACGATTTATCTCGACGCTAGACATCTTGGTAAAGAGTATTTAGCGGATCGGTTCCGACAAGTGTATAGCGAATTAGCAAAAAATAACTACTTTATAGAACGAGACACAATTCCTATTGCACCGGCGGCTCACTATACGATTGGTGGAATTAAGACCGACCTTTGGGGTAGGACTAGCGTAGGCTCTTTGTATGCGTGCGGCGAAGCTGCAGCGACAGGGGTTCATGGTGCTAACCGACTGGCAAGCAATTCTCTGCTTGAAGGCATAGTATTCGGACGTAGGATTGCCACATATATTAATGAAACATATAGTGCAAAACGAGAACCCTCTGAGTTGTCTGCTGGTGTCACTGCAGCAACCGGTAGCTATACAGATCTAAATGCTTTGAGAACCAAGTTGGATGGTGTTGCAGGGGTCGTACGCCGGGGAGAAGAGCTGGAAGCTATGCTAAAGTGGCTAAGTGTTGGTGAGACAAATCATCAGGTTAGTCCGGTTGATCATAGCTATCATGTCTACAATACCTATCAATTAGCGGGGTTACTGGTGGAAGCGGCGCTACTGAGGACGGAAAGCCGAGGAGCCCACTACCGCTCGGATTTTCCCGGTAAGAATGATGAAACTTTTAGAAAACACATCTTGCAGCAATGGGGAAGGAAGGCTGTTATAGCATGAACAAGCTGGTCTTAGATCAATTATTACGCCAAGCTTTAATTGAAGATATCGGACAAGGTGATATCACCAGTGAAGCGATCTTTTCCGGGAATCATGAGTCTAAGGGCTATCTTATCGCCAAACGAGATATGGTCTTAGCTGGGTTGGAGGTTTTCACACGGGTATTTTCATTACTGGATGAGAACGTGAAGGTAACTCTTTACTATGTCGACGGTGACCGGGTTCAAAGTGGTCAAAAGTTTGCTCACATACAAGGACCAACTCGATCATTACTGGCAGGGGAAAGGGTGGCTCTAAATTTTCTGCAACGCTTAACTGGTATCGCCAATGAAACCAATCGTTATGTAGAGGCATGTGGAGGTTCTGGCACGATCATTGTCGATACTCGTAAAACGACACCCGGTCTGCGTATGCTTGAGAAATACGCTGTTACGGTGGGCGGGGGCAAGAATCACCGTTACGGTTTAGATTCAATGGTTTTAATTAAAGATAATCATATTAAGGCCGCCGGCGGCATTTTGACAGCTGTACAGAAGGTGCGTGATCATATATCGCCGTTTATAAAAATTGAGGTTGAAGTTGAAGAAATGCAGCAAGTGCATGATGCGTTGACAGCAGGTGTCGATGTGATTATGCTGGATAATATGTCTTTGCCGATGATAGAAGAGGCTGTACGGGTAATTAATCATCAAGCATTGGTAGAGGTGTCTGGCAATATAACAGGGGAAAAAATAGCTGGATTGGCGTCAAGAGGAGTCAATATTATTTCAAGCGGTGCACTCACTCACTCGGCCAAAGCGGCAGATATTAGCATGAGGCTAGAATAAAACAATTTATGTATCATTCTAGGGCTTAAGTCTTGAGCATTAAGTCCTATTTTTCTTTATTAGGTTGACGAAAAAAGATATAACAGTATAAAATTTTAAAATACCATATATCTGGCAAACCTACCGAAAGGTAGCGACGCAAAGCCATGGGTCTAAGGGCGTAAGCCAATGATTGCCAGGTTGCAACTTGTGAAAAGTGAGACTGGCATCTCACTTTTTTATTTTCAAATCACATTAAGGGCTGAAGGGTGGATCTTATGCGGGAACCAAGTGAAAAAATACGAGTACTAATAGTGGATGATTCTCCGTTTAGTCGTCAACTGCTGGCTGATTCACTAGATTCGCACTGGTTTGAGATTGTCGGTTTTGCGGATGGCTTCCGGTCCGCTCTCGAAGGTTATCGGACGCATATGCCTGACGTTATTACAATGGATATTGCTATGCCGGAAATGGACGGTCTGGAAGTTACGCGGCGGCTTATTAAGCAGGAGCCGGATGCCAAAGTTGTTATAGTATCCAGCATGAAAGATGATGATTTGGAAAAATTGGCAAAGTGTAAGGGAGCTGCAAAGTTTCTCCAAAAGCCATTTGAACCAGAGGTGTTAATGAGCGTTTTAAGAAGTGTGTGTGACGCCGACGTGGTGGATCATGATTTCAAAAGTTGCTACCCTGCCGAATTCATTGCCTCTTTTTCTAATTTCATGAAGAGATTCATAACAGATGTAACTGCTCAATCAACTGTTGATGATACAAGACTGTATTCTAGTGGTATTTCAATTCTTGTGGGGATAACTGGACAGTATAGTGGCAGAATGGTTTTGGACTTATCTGTTGAGACCGCTAAATGTATAGCCACAAGATTGCTTAAGCAAGAGCCTAAGGACTCTGATCAGATTAATGATGTAATTGCGGAGTTAGCCAATATTGTAGCCGGAAATGCATCATCAAAGCTGAACAGAGAATTCCGAGGGGCTTTTCTGCGTGTTTCACCACCAGCGATTTTTACCGGTGAGAAATTCTCAATAGCCAGCCCTAATCTAGAGATTCATGCGTGGCAAGTTGATACTCCTTTCGGAAAAGCCCGCCTGAGCGTTGGCTTTAAGAAGGAGATTGTCTAATGGATGTAAAAAGTATTGCTCCGTTCTTTGATGCAATCTTGAATGTTATGCCGCAACTAGGATTCCAAAACGTCACGCGTGGCCGGATGAGTGTAGCTGATGGCAATAAGATTGCAAGCAATGGAGTCATGGTAATTGTGGGCCTTACGCATCAGCTTCGCGGCACTATCGTATATAATATGACTGAGGAATCAGCCAAAAAGATTGCAAGTAAAATGATGATGGGGATGCCGGTTCCAGACTTTGACGCGATGGCAGAATCGGCGATTTCCGAGATGGGTAATATGCTGGCAGCAAACGCAGCTATATTATTTGAAGCACAAGGGGCAAAAATTGATATTTCGCCGCCTACTCTCATTGTGGGGGACAGCTATACCAGTACATCAGGTAATATGCGAAGGATAATTGTTGAAGTTCTTGTTGATGAGATACCCTTGGAAGTAAATATATCGCTAAATTCCTGACGTTAATGCGCTGTGTAAGTAAGCTGAATAGAGTAGTAGAAGCAACGCCGCTTGTCGATTTTGACAGGCGGCGTTGCTTCATCCCAGCGAATTCGACGGGCGTACCTTAAGCGTGTCTGTATTCGATACGTTAAATAAATATTGCCAACATGACGCTATAATGAGAAACTAAATAAATATAGATAGTTTAAGGGGGGACGTAAATGTTCAAAGAAATGAGACGCCATGATAGAGGACTTACGCGAAGTGAAACAGACGAAATTTTGCTAAATGGCGTTTATGGTGTGTTATCGATTAACGGCGAAGACGATTATGCCTATGGTGTACCGTTAAGCTATGTTTATACAGGTGGTCATATATACTTCCATTGTGCTCAAGAGGGGTATAAATTAAATTGTACCCGCAAAAGAAATAAAGTAACATTCTGCGTTGTGGGAAAAGCCAATACTTTACCAGATAAGTTCAGTATGGAGTATGCAAGCGCTATTGTTTTTGGAGAAGTTAGTGAAGTGCATGATCAGGAGAAATTAGCAGCGTTGATGGCTTTCGTAGAAAAATACTCTAGCAGCTACATGGAAAAAGGAAAAGAGTATGCTGATAGTGTCCATCATAAGACAGTGGTCCTTAAAATAGATAGTAAACACATTACTGGAAAAGCCAGAAAATAGGCCTATTCCTCCTCAAACTCATCAGAACAGTGCCACGTATTTTGGCGCTGTTTTTTTCACATCCTATGGATGTCCCAGGATTCAATTTGTCAATCTCACAGGAATGTTTCCGTCGGTTGAGACAATTATGACATATGGAGAGTGTTCAATGAAGCTTGTTGTCGTGGGATGCTTTGGAGCCTATCCGCCAAGGAATGGGGCCACGTCAGGATATCTTGTGGAAGATCATACGACAAAAGTGCTTTTAGATTGCGGCAGTGGTGTAATTGCAAGCCTGCAAAACTATATAAATTTGAATGAACTTGATGCGGTGGTTTTTAGTCATTATCATCGGGATCACTGTGCTGATCTTGAATGTATGCAGTATGCGACTATGATCGATATGCAGCTGGAAAAGAGAAAGCGACCGCTAGTGATGTGGGGAAACGAAGATGCTGGTGTTATACCCAGTCTTGACTATGAGAAATACTGCATAGGGATGAGGTATGTGGAACATGTACCTTTTACTATAGGAGGGTTGCGCTTTACAACCCAGGCTAATAAACACGATATACCTTCATTTAGTATAAAAGTCGAGGATTCTCAGGGTGGCTGCATTGTATACTCCGGAGATACTGAGTACTATGACCGCTTCAGTGATTTCGCAGAGGGAGTCGATTGGCTACTTTGTGAGTGCTCGCTTTACTCTGACCAAAGAGGCCAAGTAGAAGGCCATTTATGCGCCACTGAGGCGGGGCAGATCGCGGCAAGAGCAAGCGTGAGAAACCTAGCGCTGACACATCTGCCGAATTACGGGGATAGAGAGTCTCTCATCCAAGAAGCTGGGACAATATACGGCGGAAAGATAGTCCTTGCCTATCCAGGAATGGTACTAAAGATTTAGCTACATGTGGATCAATTGCACGGTCCCTATAAAATGCAGACGAGCCAACCTGGATAGATTGGCTCGTCTGCGTTTTGCTCCCTGATGCTTGGTGCCCCAAAAGCGGTCTGGATACATCAACATATTTCTTGTCGATGAATATTGGACTAGGAAGCGGATCGTTTGCTCTTGGTGTAGTGGCTGTCTGACGAGTTATCGTGAAATGTACTTTGTTCAGTTTTTGTTCAGAGTCGTTTGTTATCGTTTAATTGAACGAAACTAAAACAGAATATCAATAAATTGCTACTGAGGGTGTAACTAAAGAGCATACACTGAGATATGATATAGGTGATGATATATATTCATTCTAAAGGCGAAAGGGGTGCAATCCCTTCGCGAAAAGGGGGTATGTTGAACAATGGACATCAGTAAAGGTATTCGGGAAAGTTTTGAACTCTATCGTCAGAATTTTTCGACTCTCATTCTGGCGACACTGGTTGTGGCTGTTGGTTCCCTGGTTACTGCAGGTATTCTCGCCGGACCGCTAGTAGGCGGACTGTTGATGCTTTGCTTAAAACGGATGCGGGGAGAACACGCAGGAGTTAACGAAGTCTTTGCCTATTTTAACAAATTCGTTCCCACATTCTTGATCGTTGTAGCTATGTGGATCGCTATGTTCATCGCGGGGGCGCTTGGGTCCATCCCGCTGGTCGGATTCCTAATCCGGATTGCTGTTGGCCCGGCCGTTGGGATACTGTTTATTCTAGCTATCGGCTTGATCGTGGAGCGGAATCTTGAACCAATGGCGGCACTAAAACAGGCGTTGCAATACTTCATGACTGATCCGGTCATGATCTGGATGTATAGCTTCGTTATTGGACTTTTGTCTGGGATCGGGGCGATTCTATTCGTTATCCCGGTTATCCTGACCATGCCGCTCGGGGCAACCGGAATGGCTATCGCCTACCGGGAGCTTTCCAACAGGAAAATCGGCGCGATAACAGCGAAATAGGGAGGCTGGCTGAGCCTAATCGTAACAAGGCAGAGATCATTTCAAACAAATAGAAGAAGAATAAAAGTAAGCTCATTCCTGCCTTGTGCAAGAATGAGCTTACTTACTCTACACTAATGGATGGTTTGATTGTTTCTCTATAGAAGTCCAGTGATGGAATGAAACAATATGATGATAAATACGGTCGCTGTTTTGATGATTGTCATTATAAATATATCCATATAGGAATCCCGATGTGTCAATCCGCAGACAGCCAATAGTGTGATAACCGCTCCGTTTTGAGGCAAGGTATCCATACCGCCGGAGGCCATCGACGCAACCCTGTGCAGCATTTCTGGTGATATACCGGTGGAGTTGGCCCACGCCAGCCAGTCTTTTGCGAATAATTCGAGCGCGATCGACATCCCTCCAGAGGCTGACCCAGTTATGCCTGCCAAGATGTTTACGGTGACGGCTTCTGACACTAGGGGTGTCCCGCCAATTTTTATGTTGATCAATGCATTCGAAATCGCCTTAAACCCAGGTAATGATGAAATAACATTACCATAGCCAACCTCAGATGCTGTATTCATAATCGCGAGCAGCGACCCTACCGCTCCCGCATTAAGTGTTTTTGCCAGATTTTCCATTGATATACGCCCCAAGCTGAGTGCGACCGCAACCAGAATACCGCAGACAAGCGCAATAATGAGTGACCAATTGCTAGTTACATTTTTAACCGAGGCTACCAGCAGAGGTAGCTTCATTGCCTGAAAGGGCTGAAGCAGGTCGGGGTTCCAGGTATATATATTGTTCAAGAAGAAGTTAATTGCGAGAACCGTAAGTAATGGAATAACGCCAATATACCAGGAAGGTAAGCCCACTGTTACAGTGCCTTCCGGCTCATTTAGCGTATGGTTGCCATATCCTTCACCTGCTGCCAGGGCCGACCTTCTCCGATGTTCCATCCAGGCTACGCCAAGGAACAAGATTATCAGGCCGCCAAGTAAACCGCTAATCGGGGCAGCGTAGATAGTTGTGCCAAAATAGTTGGTAGGAATGATGTTCTGTATTTGCGGCGTCCCCGGAAAAGAGTCCATTGTAAAGGTGAAGGCCCCTAGTGCGATAGCTCCGGGAACTAAACGTTTCGGTATGTCGGCTTGTTTAAACAAAGCTGATGCAAAAGGATATACCGCAAAAACAACCACAAATAGGCTGACTCCGCCGTACGTAAGCACTGCACCTGCCAAAACGACGGACAGGATCGCTCGTTCTTTACCTAAACTATTAATAATCCACTGGGAAATGCCTTTTGCTAAGCCGGTATCTTCCATGACCTTCCCAAAGACGGCACCCAGTAGGAATACAGGAAAATAGGATTTAATATAGGTTACCCCTTTTGCCATGAACAACTCCGTGTACGCAGGCATCAAAGGCAACCCTGCGAGTGAGGCAGCAAGCAAAGCAAAGACCGGGGCAAACAAGATGACAGAGAAGCCTTTATACGCGAAAAACATTAGTAAAAACAGGCTGAGAATTATGCCAAATTCTTGCATGAAAATGTCCTCCTTTATACTTGTAGTCGTTGCACTCATAGTTATATCTTTGTCAAATTCATGAATCTTATTATAAGAAAACTTTCCAAATATTTTACTTTGAACCGGGAAAGCTAATGGAAATTGCCGCCGAGAAGTTGCGGACAAAATAAGATTGAATTCCGGATAGGGGGTAGTCAAATGCCGAATCCTGAGAAAGACACTCCAACTGTCAAAAATCAGGTTGAATCTACTGCCGGTGAAAATGTCATTACCGATCACATACCTGAAAAGACTAGACGAACAGTGCCTACGGTTTACCCTGATTTAGAATACATTAATCGTACCTTGCCATAAGTGTATTGCCCCTCGATAATGAAGCACCTCCCCCAGTATGGTTGATGCCATTACACTGGTGGAGGTGCTTTGTTCTTCGAGACTATAGCGAATGCGGTATGAAGTATGAAATACGGACAGTAAATATTCGATCATTAAATGTAGTCAAACAAAGACTATCCGGAACAGCTGGACGCTGCTCCGGATAGTCTTTGTTATTCTAGGTCACCCCTAGCCATGGGGATCAGTTATCAAGATTAGAATGTATAGTTTACGCAAAATCCAAGACCGTCAGCTCTCGAGGCACCATCTTCTTTATAGGATTTGTAGCCTAAATGAAGCGCAGTTTGGCTGTTCAGCTTGTAAGCTGCTCCTACTTGCCAATCGGTAGCAATGCTGCTAGTCGTAACAGATGCATAGCCATCGATCCTAGGTGCTAAAGCTGTGCTGGCGCCAATACCGTAAAACATTTTGTTAGGACCATCGCTGTAATCTCGATTGCCAACAATCAGGTAAATATTGGGTCAGCTTGTAGTGCGCATAGATATCGGTTGTGGCTCGGCGTCACCCCCCCCCCATTTACAGTTGCCGTGCTGCAGGGACCGATCCGTGTGATATGATATATGGGAGGTTTACCAGAGATTCCACGCCGCGGAGATTATCGCTCACTACGCCAGTTCGGGGGTCTTTTTATATCCTTCTTAGCAAGTAGTAGCAATGAGCAAATCGACCTATCAGATTGCACAGAATTTGAGGCATTCTCCCCTGTGTAGAATAAAACTACACATTTTTTAGGTCTGTAATACCCTAGGTTACAGAAAAAACATAATTTTTCATACTTTCCTACAAAAAAACGGATTTGTTTTTTGCAGAAAGTAGCAAAGGTATTTTCAGATAAAATCTAAAATTCTAACAATAGTTTTTGAATGTAAAAACAAGGAGCGCTTGTACGAAAAGTGGGAGGTGAGGATGCGATACATCAGGCTTTGACGCTTAATGGATAAAATAAGAAAATGAATAATTGGAGGTTGTCAAATGCACCAAGTACAAATACGTCAAGAAGAAAAAGAAAGCAGTGGTCTTGTTGTTAAATTAATCTCGGCTATAAGTGGTTTTTTTAGTGAACTTGTAAAAATGTATCTACCAGATCCGTTTTTGTTTGCAGTGGTATTGACTGTAATAACTGGTATCATGGGGGTTGCCATACAGGGTAAAAGTCCCGTCGATATGATTCTTTACTGGGGACAAGGTTTTTGGGGATTGTTGACTTTTGCGATGCAAATGATTCTGATCATGTTGGGCGGTTCGGTTTTGGCGCAGGCACCTTTGATCAGGCGTCTCTTGGATTGGATTGCAGGTATTCCCAAGACTCCAAAAGGAGCGATCGCTTTAGCCACTCTGTTTGAAGGATTGATGTCTTACTTAAATTGGGGATTCGGCCTTATTGCTGGAACGCTGCTAGCAAAGAAGTTAGCTGAGCGCGTACCAGGTGTTCATTATCCACTTATTATTGCCGCATCTTACACTGCATTTGGAATTTATGCGTTCGGAATATCATCTTCAACTCCTCTGCTAATCGCCACGAAAGGACATTTCCTAGAAAAACAAATGGGACTCATCCCTATCACTGAAACAATTTTTCATCCGATGAACCTCATGATACTTGTAGTCTTGCTTGTCACTTTGCCAATTGTGAACAGTATGATAAAGCCTCAAGGATCGCTTGTTACCCTTAAACCCGAGATTAGTGAAATAATCGTGGACAATGAGTCTAAAGTTTATGCAACTCCGGCTGAAAGAGCGGAAGCTAGTCCAATATTCATCATGATTGCGGGTGCGATGGGGGTTATCTTCCTCGGATTTTACTTCTTTGCAAAAAAAGGCGGATTTGATATCAATGCTGTCAATTTCATTTTCCTCTTTCTTGCCATGATTTTGCACGGTACGACGCGTAACTTCATCAATGCAGTTCAAGGAGCAGCCAAAGGCATGGGTTCGATGGCCATACAGTTCCCGTTTTATGCTGGCATTATGGGGATGATGACAAGTTCTGGCCTTGTGACGACAATTGCAGGATGGTTTGTAGTCATATCTACTCCACAGACTCTTCCATTTTGGGGCTTTATATCTTCAATGTTTATCAATGTCTTTGTTCCTTCAGGTGGTGGCCATTGGGTAGTACAGGGCCCATTTATGATTGAAGCCGCCAAAGCAATGGGTGCAGACCTAGCAGCCGTCTCAATGAGTGTTGCTTTAGGAAACGGTATACAAGATATGATTCAACCGATGTGGGTCTTGCCTGCGCTCGCTCTCTCGGGGCTAGGGATTAGGGATATTATGGGATACAATGTTATTGCTTTTCTATGGTCTGGTCTCGTTGTAAGTTTAGGTATTTTGGCATGGGGTTTCATTGGTTAATTTTACGTAGCGCGAAGAAGCTTACTACATTACTCCAAAGGCCTGAAAGGAGCTTATTCCTTCAGGCGAAAACCAGGTGTATATCGGAACGGAGGCGGTAACCCGCCTCAGTAAAGTCGGAATTGCTAGTAATTATAGATCAGCAGGCTGAGTAAGTACATTCCCAGGCCGTGTACGCACGGACTACGATAGGAGTCTGCAGCACCCGAAGCCGGAAAGGTCTGCTCATGCTCCTTGAAAACTGCACAGAAGAGAAGAATTATGTGTACAATTGAATTAGGTAAAGGTATGATACTCCTGAATTCTGCATTGCTATTAGTAGGCCTAAAATGACGAAATAATAAGGAGGTTGACCAATAAAATGGGTGAGAAGAAAAAATATTCTATGCTGGTATATAGTAATGCTACTGAAGGACAAGAGGATGAATATCTTACCTGGTATGCCGGACAGCACATTCATGACCTCTTGAGAATTCCGGGCTATGTAGGATGTCAATTTTATCAGGTAGCTGAGACGCAGTTATCTGACGGCCCTCAGAAATATCGTCACTTGATAATTTGGGATTTTGAAACAGATGATTTTGCAGCCGTCTGCGACGATATCCGTACGCGTATGGGAGACGGAAGAACCGTGTTTTGCCCGGCCTTTGATAAGAATTATAGTGATGTAACAGTTACCCCTATTACCAAATATGTAACTTCTGAAGAAATTAAGGGAAAGACAGTCGAGGAAGTGTTGGCTATCTCGGAACTCGTTCGCCGGTAGTAGGCTAATGGCTAAGGTGCTCTCTTTCAGAGATCTGATCTGATAATACATTACTAGTAATGTGGGAGGCTTCAACAAATCTGACTTCTATTGTACAACTTCTTCTGTGCCGTTTTGAGGGAGCATGATGTTAGTCAGGCAGCTTACCTATATCCTGAAAAAAGACTATCGTTTGCATCCATACGGCAGGCAGAGAAACCAGGCAATATCACGCTATGATGAAGCTACTGGCTGGCAAGTATCAACTAGTTGCTTTGGATATGCCGGGACATGGAAGACATTTCCGCTACGTGTTCTGCGTGTCCGCCAAATTAGGAGAATATCTAATTGTGCGAACAACTCCTGCAAGGTTTTGAAACTTTGCAAGAGTTGTTACTTTTTTATGGCTACATCAAAGATAACTACTAAGATTTGAACGAAAGTTAGGAATATATGCGCTTTTGTTTAGCTGGTTTAATGGAAGGCTTCTTTTTTTTCTCTCAGAATTTAAACAGTAATACCAATAAGCGATAAAGGAGAAAATGTTATGCATCGGTATAGCAGATGTTAGGTGGCAGGGTACCATATTAGCAGTCTAAGGGGGAATCATTATGAATGAAAAGAAGTACAATCGATGGATTATCCTGCTGGCAGCTACAATCGGTAGTTTTTGTTTAGGCGGAAGTTACGCGTGGAGCGTATTCCAAAAGCCATTAATGGCTATGTATCATTGGACTCCCAGCCAAGTTTCGATGGCTTTCACACTGTGTTACGTCATGATGGGAGTTACTATGATTGTCGCTGGCAGACTTCAAGACCAGCATGGACCTAGACGTCTGCTCCTAGTTGGCGGTTTCATGTGGGGTGGAGGGATTGCTTTGGCCGGTTTTGCAACTACACTTACGCAGCTATATCTAGCTTATGGTGTTATCAGTGGGCTGGGCAACGGTATAGTGCATTCCTGTGTGGTTGCTAATACAGTTAAGTGGTTCCCTGATAAAAAGGGGGTGGCGACAGGTTTGGTTGTCGCCGGGGCAGGAGTGGGAGCCATGGTATCTGCGCCAATCATCTCATCTATTGTTTACGGTTATGGGGTGGCTCAAGCTCTTCATGCATTGGGTTTGACATACGTGCTAGTGATCGCTACGGCGTCGATGTTTGTTATGTTACCTCCCGACAATTATCAGTCAGATTTGAAAGCCTCTGCCAATAGGATGTCAGCTTCGCACGGTGGGACCGATAAAACGTGGAAGGAAATGGTTCAAGATCCGCTATTTTATGTTCTATGGACGATGTATGCGCTTGGCGCCTCATCTGGATTAATGATTATAGGACATGCGGTGTCGATTGGGCAAGAGCTATCTAATCTTTCTGTAGCAATGGGCGCATTATCGGTTAGCATTATCTCTTTAGCCAACACCTGTGGCCGTGTATCTTGGGGATATCTATCAGATAAGATTGGTTGCTATCAAGCATTGATGGGTGTTTATCTGTTGTCGACAGTATCAATGAGTCTCCTTGTTTACAGCCAAAGCGTATACTCCTTTATACTGGCGATTTCCATCGTTGGACTCTGCTATGGCGGTGTAGTGACCATATTTCCAACAGTTACGGCTGATCTTTTTGGTTCAAAGCACCTTGGACTGAATTTCGGAATATTGTTTACTGCGTTTGCAGCAGCGGCTCTGGTTGGGCCGAGGTTGGCAGCACAATGTAAAGAGATTACAGGAACGTATTCCCTAGCATTTACAATTGGCATTGTCTTTGGATTTTGTGGCATAGCCACTACTTTATTGATGATTTGGCGCAACAAACTTCGTTACCAACAACAATTGACAGCGCAAGCGGAAAGCTAATCTTCATAATCTACTGGGCGGAGATAGTAAATGAAAAAAAGGTACACTCAATGGAATGAAAGTTCTAGACTTAACCAGGGTATTAGCCGGACCTTATTGTTGCGCTATTTTGGCAGATTTGGGGGCTGATGTCATCAGGGTTGAGTAGACAGGCACAGGGGGGATGATTCGAGGTTCTATAACCCATTTGTCAATGGTGAAAGTTCTTATTATATGAATATGAATCAAAGCCTGCTCTTGTTTTAGGACAGGATAATGAGGAGATATATCAAAAGGTTTTTGGCTTTAGCCCAAAAGAGATCGAAGCTTTTTATAGTGAAGGGATCATTTAGAATTCATTGATTATGAGAAGACTCCTGCAAGCGCTGCGAAACTTGCAGGAGTTTGTTGTTTTAAGACGAAGGTAGGATTATCTGAATTTGCTGAGATTGGGTTGCAACCATGGTTACTATCTATATATTGGCAGGTGTTTTAAATGACGGTAACAGTGTCGAAACTATGTGAATTGCCAATTTTCCAAGAAGGATTTGAATTGGTAGCGGGAAGAGAGGGGCTTACCAATAACGTTCAACACGTAACAGTTGCTGAAGTCCCCGATTTTACCGACTTTGATTTAGGAAGCCAATTATTTGTGCTAACTACATTGTACGCCTATAGTGATAATTTAGAGCATGCTACGAATGCAGTTATAAAGCTATGTGAGAAAAACATATCTGCGCTAGCAATCAAAGTTAATCGTTTCTTTGACGAAATACCCGCATCTATAAAAAAAGTTGCCGATGATCACTCCGTGCCGCTGTTTTCTGTTAAAAAAAATGTTGCCTTTCGGGCGGTAATTAACGAGATTTCTTCAGAAATAATTGACTCGCAATTAAAAACAATAAAGTCTCTAAACCAGCAACACGAAGACCTGATGGGCTTAATTTTAGAAGGCGATAAGCTGGAGACCTTTGTCAAAATTCTCGGTGAGAATTTGCACTGTTTCTGTGCGTGTCTGGCTTTTGATAAAACCATTTTAGCCCAATATACTACCGCTGGTTTTGCGGAAAATAGCAATAACATGAAAGACTTGATCGATAAAATTGATGATTTGCCTGAGGGTGTATCAACTTATGCTTTCATAGAAGAATATATGGTTTTTCCTTGTTATGTTTATAACCAAACCATGGGCTATTTGATTATAAAGCCGATGAATCCGATACATGATTCGGAAATGCTTTTTGTTAAGCAGATGATTTCGTTTATGTCGATAAAATTCCTGGAACAGCACTTAAAAATAGAGACAGAACAACGCATGATTACGGCGATAGTAGACCAAATTCTATTTAACCGTTATGCGGATGAGTCATTTATTCAAGACCGAGTTAAATTGCTGGGATTAACTCCGCAAAAGTTTCACTTAATAATTATTCTGTCTTCGCGACAGGAGAATCGTAGGGATTCTTTGCAATTTTTATATCATCATTGGAATACAAAAGTGAGAAATGTATTTCTTAACAGTGCACTTTTTATTAAAGGATCTGACTTGATCGCAATTGTTTCGCTTGGTGATAGTTCTCCATACCTACAAGAGTCGGCTATTTGTCGGGCTTTAACTGGATTTATCAACGGAAAGAGCTACAAAGAAGAAAGTCAGGTTGATTTCGGGTTTAGTCTAATAGAAAATGATCTTAGGCAGTTGCCAAATTGTTATGAACAAGCAAAGAAAGCCTTGAAATTTGGCAAGGCTTTTAAGCCTAGTTCAAGAGTATTTCCTTATAGCGAGTTCATCGAAGAAGGTCTGATTTCACATAGCTTAGGTAGTAGTGAACATGAAGAAATTATTAAAAAAATTTTGAATCCTATCAAAATGTATGATGAAAAATACAAAGCAGCTTTGTGGGTGACTTTGGAAAAGTGTCTTTTTTCTAAGACTTTGGAAAATGCAGCCCAGGAACTCCACATTCACCCTAGTACATTACGATACAGAATAGAAAAAATCGCAGATATTACTCGGGCGGATTTTTTTTCAGCTCACGGTCGTTCTCTCTTAAAATTATCTTATGTTTTGTCAAAAATAGGTTCCCCGTAGTACCACATTTAATAAAAGCAAACTGTAAAGGGGCTGTGTGAAAACACAGTAGAAAAACCCGCTTAGAACGCAAGTTTTAAGCGGGTTTTCTATCTCTAGATGGCAAGAAAATGGTAAGATTTAAGTGGATAATTACCGAGAAAAGCAGGTAGCAGGATGTTTTAAAAAGCCAAAAAGTTCATAGCAAAGTCGTCTTCAAGAATATAACCAGAATCAACTCTCGTTTTTTATGCCAAACCCTTCTGCCAAGCCGTATAAAAAAGGTCGTTCCCCTCATTGTGCCTTCTTGGACAAGTGGGTAACGATTCTTTTCATTCTCCTGTACGTTTTCCCGACCCCACAACCGGTAGTAGCGAAGCCCATGCAGTTGCTTGGCATCTGCATGGGCTTCGCTCAATCGGTTCTTTCCTCTTGGGGTACAAGTTTTTCCCTTCTAGCGTTAAGCGATTGTTCCGTACCCATTCTCTGCTCTCTTCCTAGACGTGCCGGTCAGCACTTCCTTGTGGTCTTGCGAGTTACTGTTGTACTCATTTATATATGATGTTGGATGCCTACTTCTTAAGCTAAGCTTGTGCAAGTGTGGCCTCCACCTATGATTTTAGGAAGACAACACTTGCGACAGCGAGATCCGCATGTGGTGCCTTAGTAGAAATATAGGATAATTAGTAACGTAATTTAGGAGATTATAGCAAAGGCCTGCCTGCTAAAAGGCTTGAATATACAAGTGTAAAGTGAAAATGGGGAAGCGGGTGCTCGGGGGGCGATTACTAGATTTATATAAAGGGAGAGTAGAGTGTAATTAATTAAAAGAGAATTCAGTATTAAGAAACCGGCGTATTATAGCAAACAGGAGGTTACCTCATGAAGATTGGTATTACATCCATGGGAGCGTATGTTCCCTATTACCGCATAAGCCGCACGACGATAGCCAGTGCTTGGGAACGCGGCGCTTTAAAAGGAGAAAGAAGCATCGCCAATAATGATGAAGATAGTCTTACCATGGCGGTTGAGGCGGCAACTAATTGTTTGCATGATGTTAACAAACAATCTGTCGATGTTTTGTATTTTGCTTCGACGACCGCTCCATACGCGGAAAAGTCTAGTTCCGGCTTGATTGCAACAGTTTGCGATCTGCAAACCGCTGTTTCTACCGCAGACTTTAGCAATTGCTTGAAAGCAGGCGCAACGGCGTTGCAAGCAGCAACGAACGCCGTCAAGGCGCAAGCGGCTAAACAAGCAATGGTGGTTGCCGCTGATTGCCGAATCTCTTATCCGAAATCCGACCAAGAACAGCTTTTTGGCGATGCGGCGGCCGCACTTGTCATTGGGTCGGAAAATGTTATTGCCGAAATCGAATTTTCTGCTACAGTGAATAGCGAAATTATTGATGTATGGAGACTTGCCGGCGAACAGTATGTTCATACGGCTGAGGAACGGTTCGCCATTGAAAAAGGCTATACCCAAAGTATGACTCAAGTCATCCGCGATATCCTGCGCAAATCCGGCCTGAATCCAAAAGATATCAGCAAAGTGGTCCTTTCATCGCCAGGGTTGAAAGAAAACGTCAACTTAGCTAAAAAAATGGGCTTTGGCGAAACGCAAATTCAGGATTCTGCTATGTTGCAGGTGGGAAATTGCGGAACTGCCCAACCGTTACTGATGCTGATAGCAGCTCTGGAAGATGCTAAGCCTGGAGATCGGATTTTATTGGCTGCGTATGGCAATGGGGCAGACGCTTTTATCTTCCGCGTAACTGAAAACATAGTGAGAATGACGCCAGCAAACGGCCTTAAGCGGTATTTGACAACGAAAAATCTATTTTCGTCATATAACAGGTATTTGTCATTCCGGGAATTGGTAGAACCTGTGCAGGGAGAGCCGTTTAGACTATTCCCATCAAACGCGGCGTATTGGCGAGATCAGAAAAGTATTTTGCGATTCTACGGTAGTAAGTGCAATAACTGTGGTACGAGTATTTTCCCAATAAACAGGATTTGCGACACATGCGGCAGCAAGGACAATTACGAAGAGAAACGATTTGCTGACAGACAAGGCAAGGTCTTTACGTATTCGGTTGATAAGTTGGCCGGTCGCAGCGATGATCCGGTAGTGATACAAACCGTGGTCGAAGATGACGCGGGAGTACGATACTATTTACTCATGACTGACTATGATCAAGCGGAAGTACGAGTGGGATTAGATGTGGAATTTACCTTTAGGAAGATATACGAAGGGGCAAATTACATCAACTATTTCTGGAAGTGCCGCCCAGTCCGGAACGGAGGGGATTTGTTATGACAATGAAAGATAAAGTTGCCATTGTTGGCATGGGATGTTCGAAATTTGGTGAGCGGTGGGGGCTCGGCGTTGCTGATTTAGCTATTGAGTCAGCATATGAGGCTTTTGAGGATGCGGGCGTAGGGCCGAAGGATATCGAAGCTTGTTTTGTCGGTCAGATGTACGCGCCTGTTGGCGGTCTGGCAGGTGCCCAGGTTGCAGACGCGCTAAAATTCCATAATATACCAGTATTGAGGAATGAGAACTGGTGTACTTCTGGACATATCGCATTAATTCAAGCTTGTATGGCTGTAGCAAGTGGCGCGTACGACGTCGTAATGGCGCTTGGTGTGGAGAAATTAAAAGATACCGGCTACCCTGGCTTGGGGACCGGTAGGGGAATGAGTCCTGTTTATGAGGCCAGACGCACAGCACCCGGTTCTTTCTCACTCATTGCAACTCGCTATTTTGAACAATATGGCCTTAGTCTTGAAGAAGGGAAACAGACTATCGGCAAAATTGCTGTCAAAAATCATCAAAATGGTTTACTGGCGCCCAAGGCCCATTTTCATAAAGCCATTACCTTAGAGGATGTAATGAAGGCGCCAATTATCGCGCAACCGCTGGGGCTTTTTGATTGCTGCGGCAATAGCGATGGGTCGGCCTGTGCGATTATAACCCGGGCGGATACAGCTCGTACTTTGCGTGAAGATCCTATCTATGTCAAAGGATTTGGCGTGGCTATGGATACAGTTCTTCCCCATTCCAGGCCTAATTTTAACTGGACCAGCTTTGACGCATTAAAGACCTCATCATCAAAAGCATACGCAATGGCGGGCATTAAGAGCCCAAGAGAAGAAATTGATCTAGCAGAAGTACATGATTGCTTCACCATAACAGAGATGCTTATTTATGAAGACTTTGGCTTTAGCGCTCCTGGGAGAGCCAAGGAAGACATTGATGCAGGTTTCTTTGAACTGTCTGGCGGACTTCCTGTCAATACTGACGGGGGTCTAAAGTGTTTTGGTCATCCGGTGGGGGCTAGCGGGTTGCGAATGACCTATGAGATTTACAAACAATTGCAATACAAAGTCGATAATCCCAAGCGGCAAGTACGAAATGTTAAGCGTGGGCTTGCTCACACTTTCGGCGGTGGGCCACAATTAAGTGCTGTTCTAATCGCAGGGAACGAAAAAGGATAACACTTTTTTTGCCATCTTCAGCAATGATTAACTCGGACAACTTTATCAAGGGAGGATACAGTGATGGAGAAAAAAGGAGCACTCCAAGGAGTGAAAGTTTTAGATTTGACCAGAGTTCTAGCTGGCCCTTATTGCAGTGCTATTTTGGCAGACTTAGGGGCGGACGTTATTAAGATTGAACAACCAGGTACAGGTGACGATGCAAGATTTTTCAACCCTTTTGTCAATGGTGAAAGTTCTTATTATATGAATTTGAACCGTAACAAGCGCGGAATTACCTTAGACCTTAAAAAAGGGAAAGACATATTTTTGAAGATGGTGAAAAGTGCGGATGTTGTAGTTGAAAACTTTCGCCCTGGAGTAATGACGAAGCTCGGAGTGGATTATGAGTCATTGAAAAAAGTAAATCCGCAGATTATTTATGCTGCCATTTCTGGATTCGGTCAACACGGACCATATAGCCAATGGCCAGGCTATGATCTGATTGCCCAAGCAATGAGTGGTATTATGAGTGTTACTGGTGAAGCGGACGGAGAACCAACCCGTGCGGGCGGCCCTATCTGCGATGTTATCGGCGGCATGACAGCAAGTATTGGAATTCTTGCTGCTGTGCAATATCGCAACAGGACTGGCGTTGGGCAAATGCTTGATATTTCCTTGCTTGATTCAGCAGTGGCTAGTATGGCAATCATTAATCAGCATTATTTAGTTGACGGGCGTATACCACAACGCCGGGGCAATTCGTACGAATCGGGCGCTCCGATGGAGTCTTACAAAGCAAGTGACGGAGACATAGTCCTTGCTGTTGGCAATGATAAAATGTGGAAAAAATTAGTTGAACTAATGGAAATGCCCGAGCTTCTCGAAATACCTGAGTTTGAAACCGTTCATAAGCGCGTTCAAAATCGGAAATCATGCAAAGAATTTATTGAACAATGGTCGAAAAAACGGACTGTAGCTGATTTGGTTAAAAACTTGCTTGATGTTGGTATTCCTGCAGCGCCGATTTATAATATTGCCCAGGTATGCAATGATCCGCATATTGCGGGCGCTCGGAACATGTTTGTTGAATTCGATCATCCGCAAGCAGGGAAAGTAAAAGTGACGAATTCTGCGATAAGAATGTCAGAAACCGATGCAGGCGTAACAAGGCCGGCTCCTGTTTTGGGACAGGATAACGAGGATGTTTATCAGAATGTGTTTGGTTTTCTCCCAAAAGAGATTGAAGATTTCCGTAAAGAAGGCATTATTTAGTGCCTGATTGGCAGGTCACAGCTACAGTTTTGTGTATGGGGTGTGTACTAGGCAGAACGTTATTAATCGGAGAAGCAATGCCGGCTAGCACGGCTACCAGTTAAGAGTTAAGTACCGCTGCACCTTTGTTCGCAGCAGGTTTAGACAAGTTGCGCAGTAAAATGACAACATCATGATGAGAATTATGCATACAGAGGGTATTTTAGGGTTTGTCAGAATAAATCCAACTTATTGGGCTATATGCGGCGGTGGCTTCAACGGCGGTCGATATTGAAAAAATCACTATTTAGTTGTAGTCAGGGGAAATGAGATAGTGGAGTCAGACCCGACTGTATGTCATGTGGGTGATCAATTTTTAGTTTGACAGTGGCTTCTATTGAGAGAAGAGATTATCGAATTTCAGAGAAAGGTACTATCTAAATAAAGACAGTATTATCTAAATATAGTTGAGGGGGAAATTATATTATATGAACGCTCAAACGAACGTGGTCAATCCAACGGACGTGGCCATTCCAACGGACGTGGCCATTCCAACGGATCAGCGGATAAGCAACGAAGTTTGGAGAGTATTTGTTTTTGTATTTCTAGGATGGGCTTTGGTTAATTTTAGCAATGTTTATACACTTGCTTCACCATTTATGATTGAGGAACTTCATTTTGAAATTGGCATGATCGGCATTATAGCCAGCGTCTACTCTGCGGGAGGGTTTATCAGTTCTCTCTGGCTACCACTTTTAGCGGATAAAAAAGGCAGACGCCTGGGGATGAGTCTGAGTATCCTGGCAGCCGCCTTGTTTAACGGTGGTCTGGGGCTGATTAATAGTATTTTTCAGGTATTCGGACTTCGCTTTATTGCAGCGCATGGACAGACCTGTCAGTGGGGAATAGGTGCATCCTATCTTTCCGAGATGGTTCCTGCCAAAAATCGTGGAGCATTTTTAGGTGCTATGCAGAGTGGCACACCAGTGGGTACATTTCTTTGCTCCGGCGTGTTCGCGCTAGTATCCAGCTGGGGCTGGGGCTGGAGAGAGTTTTGTTATGTAGGTTTGTTCGGGCTTATCCTGATTCCATTTATTATGGGTATGCTCAAGGAGAGTCCTCAATGGATTAGATATAGAGAAGATGTGCAAAATGGCTTGATTGATCCTACCCAGAAAAAAATCTCATTGTCTGAGCTATTTAAGGTAAAGTATCGAAAGAACACGTTGATCGCGATGTCATTGCATATCGTTGGAGCATTCTGGGCGTGGGGAAATATGACATGGTTTCTTGTTGCCATGCGCACAGACTTCCATTTTGACGCTGTGACTTGTGGTAAAATGAATATGCTTCTCTGGGGAACTGCTATTATTGGTTATCCGATTATGGGTAAGATTTCTGACATCATTGGCCGGAAGAAAGGAATGCTGTTAGCCAGTTCGCTGACAGTGATCTCCTGCATATTGCTATATATTGCTTCGAAGGGCAACGCAGCGGCAGCCTCACAGGGTAGTATGCTTTTATATATAGCAACCATTATGCTGGGATTCGGTATGGGTCAACATTCTATCCTGATAGCTTATTCGAGTGAAATATTTCCTTCTCACATTCGGGCTGTAGGTACTTCTGTTTCAATCGGCGCAGGGCGTGCATCTGCCGTCTTTACCATGCTTTTACTTGGCTATATTGCCCAGAATTCCTCAGCTACAACAGCGGAATTGGTTGCGGCATTTGGTGGTTGGCTGATGGTTCCGATTGTCTGGATCTTCGGTAAGGAAACTGCCAGAAAGAATTTGGACGATATCATCAACTAAGTGATCTAGGCGAACAGAAAGAAAGTGCAAGCTTGGACTGAAAAATGAAGTTCAGCTCCATAACATATTTACTTCTTAACAGTTAAAGCTGCTGGCTTTCTGCTATATATAATTTAGAAGGAGGATCATCAATGTTAGAAAAAATGATGCAGCTTCAAGTGCTTATTAACGGCTTAGAAGCAGAAAAGTTCCGGGAGTTTTATTATGGAAAGTTTTTTACGGGTGATATTACCATTGTCGACAGCGGTGAAACATGTACGCTTTCTTTTCACTTGGGAGAATGTGTTAGTGTTGTAAAGGGAATTCCCAACACAGGTGTGGACATTGGTGTGTCTGGTTCTAAAGAGGACTGGGAAAAGTTCGGCACGCATAAATCCCTCAGTGTAGCTACGAACAAGGGCAATACCAACAATCTAACTACCATGGGTGGCGCCATTCGTTTCAGGCAAAATTTTAATGTTGTGGCGCAACTGATCCGAGTATATGCAGGTATCCGCTAACAATGATATAAGCGAAAAGAAAGGGGCAATCACTATGGCAATTACAGGTTTTTATATTAAAGTGAATGGCATTAATATATACTGCGAGACCAATAATGCACCCGATGACAAGGCAACAATCATTTGTCTGCACACAGCAGGGCGTGAAAATAGGCAGTATCATGATATGATGAATATTTTTGCTGACAAGTATAAGATGATTTCATTCGATATGCCGGCTCATGGTAAGAGCTGGCCGCTGCCTGGTAATAAGGTTATCAATAACTATAAGGACTACGGTAAGTTTGTTTGGAATGTTATTCAGGAGCTTGGAGTAGATAATCCAATCGTTATTGGCTGCTCAATGGGCGGTAACATCGTCTACCATATAGCCCAGGAATATCCTGTCCGCGCAATCGTTTCAATGCAGGGTTCAGACTATACCCCCACTATTGATGAACGCATTTTGGAACTGCTGAACCATCCCTATGTTAGTTGCCAGCATTCCCACTTGGAATTTTCTGAGTGCCTGATTGGAAAGGCTACTACGCAGGAAAGGAAAGATTTCATTCTCTGGGGGGTTATGTCGGAGATCGGTATTACCAAACAAGGTGATCTGACGCAGTACAACGGTTTTGATGTCCGGGACAAAATGGACAAGGTTACCTGTCCAACGCTTGTTATTCATGGACTTGACGACCAGATTGCTACCGAGGAGATGGCAAAAGCCACCATTGCCCGTATTACTAATTGTAAGAAGCTAATTTACAAACCAATTCTGGACTATGGTCATTTTATTCTAGTAGAAAATCCGGAAAAAGTTTGCGAATACATGGACGAATTTATCGCGCAACTTGACTAATTGCCTGATATCAGCCCCTGCGCCGGGAGGACAGGGGCTGATATCCAGTACTTTTAGATGATTCTAACAAAGGGTGTACTGAAAAACTCAAATATATAAAATAAAAATAACTGATAAATATATTCAGGATTTATTTATAAAGTACTAAATTTTTAAATTACTGGAGAGGAATTCGGTGAATAAACTACAGTCTATGGTTCAAGCAGCTGAGATCATTCAAAAACTCAATGTTTTTGATTGCAGCGTTACAGTATGTGATATGACAGGGATGATCGTCCATTATCTTTCGCCAGCCACTTTCGACTTGAAGCTGGCTGTGGGTGATAAAGTTTCACCAACAGGTGCGCTGGCGGCATGCCTCAACACGGGTAAGCGACAGCAAGTAATTATGCAGAAAGAATTGTTTGGTACCGCCGTAAAAGTTATTGTCGAGCCTGTTTACGATGACGGAAAAATGGTTGGTATTGTTGGACTGTCGATTAATTTGTCTACCCAGAACACTCTTCTGGAAACATCGCAGACCATCGCTGCTACATCAGAAGAAATTACGGCTACCACAGAGGAACTAAGTGCTGCGTCCGTTTCGTTCGCCAACGACTTGGAAAAGCTGCGAATCAAAGGTGATGCCATTATGATGAAAATTACTCATACAGACAATATTTTAAAGTTTGTCAGCGATGTGGCGACCAACTCTAATTTATTGGGTCTTAATGCAGCTATTGAAGCGGCCAGAGCTGGGGAAACTGGGCGCGGGTTTGCCGTTGTGGCGGAAGAAATACGCAAAATGGCCGAAAATAGTGGCAACGCTGTTAAAGATATCAAGGATACGCTAATGGCAATACGACAGGAAACTGCCGAAGTTGTCTCAACTATTAATCATGCTGCGGCTTTTGGAGAGCGCCAAGCCGCTGTGGCAGGCGAAATTACGGCTTCGATGCAGCAATTGGCTTCATCAACTGTTAACATCGAAAAAATTATCGAAAGTATTTAGAGGTAGTCAGAGTCATTCGAGTATCTTACTCCCTTAAATACTTGCCAACAAGACTATCTTATAAATATTGGCTTTTCCGGACAATACCCTTTACACGAGGTGTTCAGCGACGATGTATTGGGCCAGATTCTGGACGATGCGCTAATATGCCGCTATGGAAGCGCTGTTTGGCGGTATCCCGCTCCGTAAGATAAGCACATCCGACAATTAACGGTCCGGTGGCAGTGCTGCTAGCGATGTATAATGGAAATTTTTAGTGGTTAACAAAAGCTCCAATTCCAAATCGAAAGATGATTCCAGTCATGGTATTTGTTGACCTACTCTTGCTGACGATAAAGTCGTATTGAGTAGGCTTCTTTATTGCTTTTTACGGTGAGGCTATCCATGCCTTATGCTAAGTTCGCTTTATAGATTATAAGGAAAATTGGAATATCATTTCTATATATTTCATCAAAGGCATCAAAGTGGTAAATCTTGAATTCTTAAAATATTGAGAAATGACATACAAACCGCTAAAAGGCATAGGACATTTTGCGGCAGTGGAAAATCCGGGAGTAGTAAGCCAGGTAGTAGATGAATTCTTGCATGGTTTGGAATGAAAAATTTAAGGAGTGTTAACCATGATAATAAAAAAAGTTGAAGTCATTCCTTTTAAGATCGTTAATAAACGAGAGGTATTTTGGGCTGCTGGCTCATTGCCAGCGGCAGAGCATCTCATTGTAAAGATTGAAGCAGAAGACGGGACTTATGGTGTTGCAGAAGCCATACCCCGTCCAATGATTTATGGAGAAACGCAAGAAGGCATGTATTATGCGTTGACCAAGTATCTGGCCCCCCTAATTATTGGGCAAGATTCTTTTGCTCTGCAAAAAATATGGGAAAAATTAGACCAAGTTGTTTGGAATCCAGCAGCAAAAGGTGCTATCGATGTGGCGCTGTATGATTTGAACGCCAGATTGCTCAATATTCCTGTCCACAAATTAATGGGTGGTCCTTACAGGACGCAAATTCCGATTTCCTGGCAAATTGGGTTTGGCACAAATAAAGAAATGCTAGATGAACTGAAGCAGAAAATTATAGAAGGATATCGAACTTTCAAGGTCAAAGGCGGACCACATCCGGATAATGATATTAAGGTGCTCAAATTAATGCGAGAGAATTCGCCTGATGATGTCAGACTCTATATCGATGCCAACATGGCATATAGCCGCGAAGATGCGCTAAGGGTTATGAAAGCACTGGAAGGGGTATTGGCAAGTCTGGAGGAGCCTTTGATTAGTTGGGATAATGAAGGTCGAAAAGATTTGGCCAATCGGGTAAGTACCCCTATATTGAGTGATGAAAGTACGTTTTCAGTTGTCGACGTATATCACCAGATTCAGTTAGGAGCGCTGAAACAAATCGGTATTAAGATTCCAAGGACAGGCTTTACGCTATCCACAAAGATTGTCCACCTGGCGGAAGTAGCCAATATGCCCATTCAAGTCAGCTTACAAGCCGAAACCGATTACGGGAATGCGGCATGCATCCAATTTGCGTGCGCACATAAGCAAGTCAGTTTGCCCTGTGAGGTATCGTACTATCTGGATAATATAGGCGACAGTCTGTTACAGAAACCTCTTGTCATTAAGAATGGATTTATGCAACTCCCCGAAGGACCAGGCATGGGAGTTGATCTTGATTGGGAAAAAGTGCACAAGTATGCGATAAAAATCGGATAGCATGGGAAGTTGTTATTGCTTACAGAGGCTACCCTCAAGGAAATGAAACAGATTCTAGCTGAAGTGCAGGATGATACCTTTGCCCGGCAGCGATTTCGAGTACGGTGAATAATCGTCGGGCGGTTAGTACACCGCCCGAGCTAAATGCCTTAAATTATAGGAGGAAAATTGTAATGACAACTACTATAACTACAGCCCAGGCAAATGTAGAGGTTAAATTTGTTTCCTATGGAGATGTACGTATTGAATATTTTGCCGAGGGGCAGGGCCCTCTGATTATGTTCCTGCCCTCACTCGGTCGTGATGCAGAAGATTACGAGGTAGTATCTTCATTTATAGCAAAACAGGGATTTCGAATTCTACGTCCCCAACCTCGCGGTATAGGTCAGAGTACGGGACCGATGGAAAATATCACTCTTCATGATTTGGTGCGCGATATAACAGCCGTCATCGAAAACGAAGGAGGAGGTTCAACTATTGTTGCAGGCCATGCTTTTGGAAACTGGGTCGCTCGTTTGGCCGCAGTGGATCGGCCGGATCTTGTAAAGGCCATTGCTGTTGTTGCAGCATCTGCTAAAGGAGTTATTCCACCGCATCTTCGTGAGTCAATTGACAAAAGTAGCGATATGTCTTTGTCAGATAAAGAACGTGTCGAACACCTGCGCCGTGCTTTCTTTGCTCCAGGTAATGATCCTATAGTATGGTTGAAGGGATGGCGTTCTGATATAGCTGCGGTGCAATGGAAGGCAGCTGCGGCTACACCACAAGATGAATGGTGGCATGCTGGGAATGCATCTATTCTCGAAATTCGGGCGATGGAGGACCCAATGGCTCCGAAGGAACGATCTTATGAAATGCGAGAAATGTTTGGTAGTAGAGTCACTCAAGTCGAAATACCTAATGCAAGTCACGCGTTAATACCTGAACAACCGGAGGCTGTTAGCGCAGTGATGGTAGCCTACGCTCGCATGCTTCCATAAAATATTTTGGGTAAAACATTGGTGATAGCAAATTCGATGGCAAGCTCAGGGGCTGCGTCACAATAGAAAACCCGCTTAGAACGCAGGTTCTAAGCGGGTTTGTCATACGTTGGCGATAACGGAATGATAGATAAGGAGACAAGCGCGGAGAAAAATAGGTGTCTCACTTATGCAAGATTAGAATGTATAGTTTACGCCAAATCCAAGACCGTCAGCTCTCGAGGCGCCATCCTCTTTGTAGGATTTGTAGCCTAGATGAAGCGCAGTTTGACTGTTCAGCTTGTAAGCGGCTCCTACTTGCCAATCGGTAGCAATGCTGCTAGTCGTAACAGATGCATAGCCATCGATCCTAGGTGCTAAAGCTGTGCTGGCGCCAATACCGTAAAACATTTTGTTAGGACCATCGCTGTAATTTCGATTGCCAACAATCAGGCGAAGATTGGGGTCAAGTTTATAGTGAGCATAGATATCAGTTGTATTGAAGTCGGGGCCTGGATAAGAATAGGCGTTTCTTTCAATGCCGAGAATGAATTTGTCAGAAACCGCGTTTTCCAAATAGAAGCTATCGTTGTCAATATCTACCCCACTGGCGTCCAGGTTGTAGTGGTTATAGCCGATAGTAGTTTCGTTTTGCTGCAGGTCGTTAATCGGAGCAGCGAAACTGACGCTTGCGGCTAACATGGTTCCTGTAAGAATGGTTAAAACTTTCTTTTTCATGATGTATCCTCCCTCGAAATTGGAAATAGGTTGTAGCTGGGCTATTAAACGATGAACGGCACCGGGTTGTTTGATAGGGTTGATTATAATTGCTATATCAACCGGCGCTGTTCATCGATCTATCCAAAGTGTACCATGTAAATATGACAAAGATGTGACAGCGGTTGGCAACTGCATAATTTGTCCAGTTGAGTGTAATTAGAAAAGCGAAAAACCCTGCAAAACTTTTTAGGAGAACTTTGCAGGGCTTTTTGTTATTTTGCGGAATTGGGAGGTATAGTCATTTCGGTCTCTGCCAGTTTTATCATGAGATTGTAACTAAAGGAAGTGAAATCATTTATATGCTTGTTCACCAACTTATTTACCAGGGTGAAGATGAACAGATTTTCTTCCATGGCGATACAGATATTTCCTGTGGACATGTTCGTACAGAAGTGGCTCGGTATAGAATTTATCTGTATAATGCGGGAGTTCGTCAGGGCGAAAACGTTGGACTGCTTGCCCGTAATTCACCGGCCTTTATCTATGCGTACATGGCTATCGCTAGTCTGGGAGCCATAGTGGTGCCAATCAATTATCAGTTAACGGCCCAAGAAGTCGCGTTCATTGTTAAAGATGCCCAGATGAAAAATCTGGTAATAACGAAAACCATGGATTTGACAACGCCGCTCAGTAACAACGGATATTTTACCGAAGTGGCTCAGCATGTTATAGAGCAGATTGATGACTTTTCCGTTACGCAGGAGCCTCTTGGTCTGTCATTTGATACGGAAATCAGCGAAGACCAGCCCTGCGCTATCATTTATACATCAGGGACGACAGGCAATCCGAAAGGGGCTGTTCTAACACACAGAAACCTCGTCAGTGACGCTGCATGCTTCTCTAAGGCCATGCCGGTGTATGAAACGGATAATATATTATGCATCTTACCGTTGTATCACTGCCTGGCCTGGACGTGCATTATATTATGTTCTTTACTGCATAAAGCATCGGTGACCATCGTCGACACCATTGTCCCCAAAGATGTGATCGAAGGGATCAAACGCTTTGGTGTGACAGTAATGTATGGGGTTCCTTCGGTTTACATGCTTCTGTTGAAAACTGCCGAACCTGGCGATTTAGCGCGTTTGCGGTTGTTTATGTCTGGGGGAGCGTCGCTGCCGCAGCAGGTGGCGGAAGACTTTCAACGCAAGTTTGGGACCAGTATAACAGAGGGATACGGGTTATCTGAGGCATCTCCGGTAGTTGCCACCAATCCTCAGCATAGGCCCAAGCCTCTTTCCATCGGCAAGCCTATCCCTGGGGTTGAAGTACAAATCGTCAATCCGCAAGGCGAAGCGGAGCCAACCGGCGTGGTGGGGGAACTGACTGTGCGGGGACCCAATGTGATGCAAGGTTATTTTAACTTGCCTAATGCGACCGCACAGGCTCTTCGCGGCGGGTGGCTGCACACCGGCGACTTGGCTTATCAGGATGATGAAGGCTATCTGTTTATCGTCGATCGGCTGAAGGATCTGATTATCACCAGCGGAGAGAATATTTATCGGCGGGAGATTGAAGAACTGCTTTATCGTTATCCTGGCGTCAGCGAAGCTGCGGTTGTTGGACTGCCTGATAATCTCCGCGGTCAAGTGGCCTGTGCTTACATTGTTATGGCGGAAGGCCAGATTCTAAATAAAAAGGTGGTTAAGAATTATCTTCGCGACAAGGTAGCTGCTTATAAAATCCCGCGGGATTACATACAAGTAGATCACCTGCCCAAAAATCAGTCTGGAAAGATCATGAAGCGGTCGCTGCGTGAGCAACACAAGCGATAACGCATTCTACTGTCTTTTGTGACGAAGGCGGGAATATTTGAATGAAAAAATCGCTGATACTAGCTTTAGCGGGAGTGCTGATTCTATTACTAATTGCAGTCCTTAACGGCTGCGGAAAGGGAACTCAAATGGACGCAAACAAACCGAATAGCAATGAAATGTCCACCAACTCAAAAACTCAGCCGCCAGAGAATAAGAACCTGCGTGAGATATGGTTAGCAGGAGGCTGCTTTTGGGGATCGGAAGCTTACTTGGCCAAGTTAAATGGTGTGGTATATACTGATGTGGGTTATGCCAACGGAAAGACGGAAAACCCCACTTACGAACAGGTTACGTATAGAAATACCGGTCATGCTGAGACGGTTTATGTGAAATATGATCCGGCTCAGATCAGTTTAGCGACTCTGTTGACCTACTATTTCAAAGTCGTAGATCCCACGAGCCTGAATCGACAAGGCAATGATACAGGTGTCCAATATCGCACTGGTATATACTACAAAAATGCAGCTGATAAGGCGACAATCGATGCTGTCATTAGCCAAGAACAAAAAAAGTACGCAGCGCCAATAGTCACTGAAGTGCTGCCGCTCACAAATTACTATATTGCCGAAGCAGCTCATCAACAATATCTTCGAAAGAACCCAGGAGGGTACTGCCATATTAACTTGTCGATCTTAGATAATGACCCCATCGCCAAAGGCAAATAAGAGTACATTTGTATCGCCTCTCTATCTGTCGGAATATTATGCAATATGAATAGTAAAAGAGGGGTGATTATATGTACAGACCTTATTGCGAATGTGATGAGGGTATGAGTAGCGGTCGGCGCTGCTTCAGTGCAAGTGCGGTTCATCTTCGAGATTGTTTCCGTCTGCTCTGGGAGCAGCATGTGTATTGGACGAGAATGACGATTATTAGTATTGCGATGGATTTGCCTGATGTAGAACCGACTACCAATCGTTTGCTTAGAAATGCGCCTGATTTCGCCCGACTATTTAACCGTTTTTATGGCGCCAGAGTCGCCGCTGAGTTTAATCGACTGCTGACTGACCATTTGGTTATTGCGGCAGAACTTGTTAAGGCGGCAAAAGCCGGTAACAATAAAGCAACGGCAGATGCAGAAAAGCGATGGTATGCTAATGCCGACGAAATTGTTTCTTTTTTACATTGCATAAACTCGCTCTGGCATATTGAGCCCATGCGTGCAATGTGGTATGAGCACCTTTGCCTAACAAAAGCGGAAGCTGTCGCGAGACTCTCCAAGGATTATGCTAAAGACATCGAAATTTTTAACCATATCGAAAAACAGGCTCTAATGATGGCGGATGAGTTCTCGCGAGGTATCACGTGCCAATTCTATCTAAATTACTGATGCAGCTATATGTTATTCGAAAACAAGAAAGCCTCGTTCGCCGGGATAAGCGGCAGACGAGGCCTTCTTGTACTAGTAATTAAAGAACGGCAATAAAAGTTTCTACTATCCTTGGATCAAATTGTGTTCCCGCACAGCGCTTGAGCTCTGCTATCGCCGCCTCATGAGAAACGGCTTTCCGATATGGCCGGTTACTGGTCATCGCGTCATAGGCGTCGGCAACTGCGAGTATTCTGCACTCGATAGGAATAGCTTCGCCGGCTAGGCCTAAAGGATAGCCGCTGCCGTCATACCATTCATGGTGTTTCAAAATCCACTCAGCTGAAGGCATTAGATCTACCGCTGATTGGGCGATGCGATAGCCGACTTCACAATGACGGTGCATGATCTTTTTTTCGTCGTTTGTCAAGGGACCAGGCTTTAGCAAAATATGATCAGGAATGCCGACTTTGCCGATATCGTGAAATCGTGCTAACAGTTGTAGATCGGCAATCCTTGATTCCGCAAACTGCATGCTGCGTGCAATTTTATCAATCAAATACTGCAACCGATCAGCGTGTTCTTCTGTGGCAAAGTCACGTTCCTCCAACATTTTCATGACTGTCTGGACAATCGCGCTGCGCACACTTTGCGAATGATGCAGTTTTTCCCGATACATTTGATTATCCGCTTCTTTTAATAAAGATTGTGGACTAGTAGTCGTGTCTTTTCCATTTGCATAGCCAAGGGAGATGCTGATCGGTATGCCACTATTTTCCTGGTTATGACGTTCGACTGCGGTTCGAATCCTCTTAACAATAAATTTGGCAGCCCGTTCGCCTGCTCGTGGCATAATGATGGCAAACTCGTCGCCACCGATACGAGCGGCGATGTCACCTTTCCGTATAGCAAGACGCAGTAATTGAGCGGTAGATAGTAATAATTGATCGCCTGCAGCATGACCGAACGTGTCATTAACTAATTTTAACCCATCAATATCACACATCAAGATAGTAAGCGGTTTATGCGCATCTGTCCCACAGCATGTCAAGGTTTCTTCAAAAAATGCTCTGTTATATAAATCGGTCAATGTATCATGAGTACCTATATATCTTAGTTTTTCCTCGGCTTGTTTTCGCTCTATGGCCATGGCTACCTGATTAGATACAAAGCTGAGCATGTCCTGATGCTCCTGCGTATATGTCACTCGTTCTACATAACTATAAACAGCCATTATGCCAAAAACTTTATTATTCGCCGTTTTCAAGGGAACTCCCAACCAATCTATTGCACGGGTTCCGATTGTTTGCGCAGCTCCGCTCTTTTCTAGTTCTAGCCGCAACTGGGGGGTGATCAATAAAGGCTGCCCGGTTTTTAGAAGGTATTCGACTAATCCGTTAACAAGCTTCCTGCTGCCGGGGTTTCCATCAAACTCATCAACCCGGTACGGGAAATGCAACATGTCGTTTTCCTCATCTTCAATGGCAATGTAGAAGTTTTTAGCTGGAATCAGATCGTTAATAATGACATGAACTGACTGGTAGAGCTCGTCCAAATTTCGCGCTGCGCTTGCCGTTTCGCTGATGTGGTATAACGCTGCTTGCAGTTTTTCCGCTCTAAGCCGACGCTGAATTTCCCTTTCCTTTTGCACGTTTTCTGTCGCTAAATTCGATAGCTGATTGGCAAAGAGTTCGAGAAAGTGGCAAATATCTGTGAATTTTTTTAAGGGCATTCGGGTTACCTCAGTAAAAGCGCGCCTGACTTCATGGAGATCAGCACCAATTTCTTTAGCATAGGCGATAATCTGTCCTTCTGTCTGCTCTTCGGAAAGGACTTGGCCAACAAGCCAATTCGCTATATGTTTTTTGTCAACATAGATACTAGCGCCACCGTCCCAAAGGCCGCCGCTCAGACATGGCTCAAATTTAGAATCTGCAGGATAGGCTTTGCCAATCACCGAATCAGACTTTTTGCAATTGGCGGCGCCTTGCTTGGTTGAGCGGATTATATTGCATAGTTCGCAGAAATTACTGGGTTTAGTAATGGGGTTGCCGGACACATCGGTAATGACTGACGCCACACCTGTTACAACAGCAAAAGCGTCTTGGATGCGTTGAAGCTCTCCGATGTCGAATAGGTCGGTTAGGTGAGCCGAGTCATGCTTGACCTGCTGCACAGCAGGCGCTAATTTATCATGTGCTACATTGAAATTATGCTGCATAGCCTATCTTCCCTGCCTTTTCATTCTACATCTAATATTCTTACATTTGTCTAGATATGTCAATCGATTTGAAATTATGTGATTTTTCATGACTAATATGAAGAGTATAGCGATTGAAGGAGTATGATAGCGAAGTGAAGAACAATTAGGCAAAGCTACTGAAAAAAGGCACTTATGGGAGGAATGATGATGAGCCAGATCCAGAAAATTTGTACCGATATGAATCAAAGCTTGCTCGCTGAGCACTTAACGAGTTATGAGAACAAGGCATTAGCGATGGGGGCCAGCCAGGCAGCTATTATTCGCGCAGATAGCATACCGGTGGACGAACGCGTTACTCTTAAGTGTCAGATCCCACGTTGCTTCGGTTATGGAGCTGGCGCTCATTGTCCACCTAACACACTTAAACCGGTTGAACTTAGAGAGCATTTGAAAAAATATGAATGGGCAGTGTTGTTTACTGTTGATGTGCCGTCAGAAGTGATTGTTCGGAATAAGGCTACGATTAAAGAACGTGTGGCTGCGTATCAGGTGGTTTACAAAATTGTCAGCTCACTTGAGTCGATGGCCTTTTATGACGGCCACTATTTCGCCTTCGGCTTTGGCGCCGGATCCTGTCGGCACACTTTCTGCGGTCTGCAAGAAACTTGCGCCGCCATGGAAGGAAAGAAATGTCGGTTTAGCCTGTTAGCTCGCCCGTCAATGGAAGCGGTAGGTATCAATGCCTTCGGCCTGATCGCCGCTCAAGGTTGGGAGATATATCCTATCGGCAGCGGCGCTGATCCGAACTGTGTCCCCAAAGGAATTTTGGCAGGAATTATCATTGTGCAGTAGCGAGCCCAAACCAGCTATTGACTTATTAGAAGCGGATCGTTCGCCCATGGCGCGCAAACGATCCGCTTTTGTTGTAGATCAGGAACCATTGTGCGATTCACTTATCGTCCTTTATGTCTTTGTAGTAAAACATGCTTTTTCCCCAAAGGCTCGCAACCGTTTTCTAATTGACACCGACTGCAATCAAGCATATAATGTGAAGTGTGAAATTTCACAGAAAATTCAGATCGAGGCGATGCTGCTATGTTTGCTAACCTTAAGGATTTGCCGCAATATTTAGGACTGAACGATCAGGTATATGACGTTCTTAAGAACGCTATTACCCAACATACACTTGCAACTGGCTGCAAGTTAGACGTAAATCTGTTGGCGAAAAGGTGGGGCATCAGCCGGAGTCCGGTGAATGATGCCATTCAACGCTTGATGATAGAAGGCTTAGTGTCGGTGGTCCCACGACGCGGCACTTTTGTGGCCAGTATTGATGTGACTGATATTTTACAGCTCATGGATATTCGCCTAATGTTTGAACTGAGAGCAGCAGAGCTAGTCATCGGTGAGATCCGTCGAGAACAAATGCAGGACATGAAGTCGATATTAGACAAGTTGGAGGAATTGCTGCAAAGCGAAAATCTCGATTTTCTTCAGTACAGCCAGTCGGATCTGGAATTACATGCTTTGCCAATTATTTGGACGAATAATGAAAAATTATATAAGCTGTATCAATCGCAAAACTTTCAATGGTATATGACGAGGCTTGGGCGATCATCAGCCGGACACCACGAACATTGGGCCATTTATAAAGCCTATGAAGCAGGTGATTTGGCTGCGGTGAAACAAGCTGTTACCCATCATATCGAAGCCGGAAAAGCCAGCGTGATTAAACGCAGTAATAATGGAACCCCGTTAATGTGATTTACACTTCTCTAGACGATGAGCAACAATGGGAGTGATGAACAATTGGATCAGCCAATGAATAGTGGAACTTATTTCGGAGCGCCACTTATTACTGAAATGCGAGTGATCGCGGTCGCGGGACGCGACAGTATGCTGTTAAATCTCTGCGGCGCTCATTCACCATTTTTTACGCGCAATATTGTTATTCTTAAAGACAATGCCGGGCGCACAGGAGCAGGCGAGGTGCCAGGCGGTGAAGGAATTCGCCGAACTCTGGAAAGCGCCCGACCGCTGGTCATCGGGCAATCGATCGGGCGATACAATTCCATTCTGAACAGTGTACGCCAGCAACTGGTACACAGCAATAAGACCGGACTACAATCCACGGTTCACAAAGTGACTTCTGAAGCCGAGGCCGCGGTGCTTAAGCAACCGCATGAAATCAATCTGCGGGCAGACAATGTGATCACTGCAATCGAGGCTGCCTTGCTCGACTTGCTCGGCCAATTCCTCAACGTACCCGTTGCCGCGCTGTTAGGAGCCGGACAACAGCGTACCACCGTTAGAATGCTTGGTTATCTGTTCTACATAGGCGACCGTAACAAAACAGATTTACCCTATCTCAGCAATCAGGACGCAAATGATGATTGGCTGCGGTTACGACATGAGAAAGCATTGACTCCTCAATCGATTGTCCGGCTTGCCGAAGCAGCGAATGCTCGCTATGGTTTCAAGGATTTTAAACTTAAAGGCGGGGTTATGCATGGGACAGAGGAAATGGCAGCGGTGACTGCTCTGGCGCAGCGTTTTCCCGATGCCCGCATTACGCTTGATCCAAATGGCGCTTGGTCACTAGATGAGGCCATCAGTTTATGCAAGAATCAGAATCATGTATTGGCCTACGCCGAAGATCCGTGCGGTCCGGAAAACGGCTACTCGGGGCGGGAAATCATGGCGGAATTCCGGCGAGCTGCGGGAGTGCCGACTGCGACAAATATGATCGCTACCGACTGGCGCCAATTGGGACATTCAATTCAGCTCCATTCGGTTGATATTCCGCTGGCTGATCCGCATTTCTGGACGATGCAGGGCTCAGTACGAGTTGCTCAAATGTGTCAAGAATGGGGACTAACTTGGGGATCGCACTCAAATAATCATTTTGATATTTCACTAGCTATGTTTACCCATGTAGCAGCTGCTGCCCCGGGCGACATCACAGCCATTGATACCCATTGGATTTGGCAGGAAGACCAGGAAGCTTTAACAACAGAGCCATTTACCATTAAAGGTGGTATGGTGGAGGTACCAAATAAGCCAGGCCTTGGTATTGAGATCGACATGGTCAAAATTGAAAGAGCGCACCAACTTTATAAAAAAGTTGGTCTTAGAGCCCGCGACGACGCTATGGCGATGCAGTATCTGGTTCCTGGCTGGAGGTATGATCCGAAACGCGCATGTTTCGCTAGGTAAAACAATTAAGATAAATGGGGGGGAAGTAAATGTTCCGTAAAAAGAGTTGGCAGGTATTGATGGTTACAGTCTCTGTTCTGGGCATGGTTATGCTGGCAAGTGGTTGCGGCAAAGCGCCTGAGGCCAAAAAGACAGCAGGTCCGACTGAATTTAAGCCAGATAAACCGATCACCATGATGGTCCCCGGGGCAGCAGGGGGATCGACTGACCTCCTCGCCCGCGCAGTCGAGAAGGTCTGGTCTAAATACTGCCCACAACCGTTGCAGATTGTTAATAAGGGCGGTGGCGGCGGTGTTGAAGGCGCGACTTTCGTCGCACGCGCTAAACCAGATGGCTATACGATAGCCATGGGTTACGGTTCAGGGCATGATATCGTTATGCCCCATATTTCTAAGGTTGAATATAACCCGTTCAAAGACCTTGACCCGGTTGCCCGGTTGTCCATCCACTCTGTCGTTGTCTTAGTTCCCGCAAACTCTCCTTACAATTCAATCAAGGATATTGTTGACGAGGCGAAGAAAACTGGCAAACCGGTGACTGCCGCCGTGGGACTGAAAGCAGGCGCGGTTGACCTTGTTATGCGCGGCATTGGCGCGTCCACCGGAGTCACTATCACTCCGATACCGCATGCAGGTGGCTCGCAGGCAATCACCACTCTTGTTGGCAGTCAGACAGTTATGGGCGGCGGCCATCCGGCTGAAGTCATCAGCCAGTTGAAAGCCGGTCGACTAAAAGCTATTGGCATCGCGACCCCTGATAGAGATCCATCACTTCCAAACGTACCGACCCTTAAAGAACAAGGAATCAACTTCTATACCTGGGGTTCGGTTAAAGGTATAGCTGTGCCGAAGAACACTCCGAAAGAAGTCGTGACCTATTATGAGGGTCTCTTTAAGAAAGTAGCCGAAGATCCTGACTTTAAAAAGACCATGCAGGAGATGGGCCAACCAGTACAGTATCAAGGCGCCGAAGAGTTTGGCAAGTTTGTCAAGCAAGCGCATGATGACTATGGGGTACTTGTCAAACAGTTAGGATTAGATAAGAAATAGTATTTGTGACAGCAAAAAAAGCGCTAACCTGCTTAGGTTGGCGCTTTTTTAGTCAGAAAGTATATAAACCATAACCCGGTGCGCGTGGCCTCTGTGTACTTGCGTACTCGACCACCGATGCTTATCCTATACCTATAATGCTGCGTTCAGCCAGAAAAAAAGAATAGGATAGACGACAGACAAGAAAACGATAGTGGTCATAAAAAAGGCTGCACTGGCGATATGTAAATTTAAATCATATAGGCGAGCTAGAACTACCGTGTTGGCGCCGGTTGGTACACTTGCCGCGATCAGGATTGAGCTTAGAACGATGTGATCGGTAAACAAGATGCGGGCAATAAGGTAGGCAACAAGCGGGGTAAGCACAAATTTTATCGGGATAAGGCCAATTATGCTGGCATAATAGTTTCGCATCCCGCTAAAGTTCATCGAATAACCGACGGGAATCATACCCATCCAGGCAGAAATATGAATGAGATAACTAAAAATGTTGCCCAAAATATCTGGACGAGGGACTTCACCAAGATAGAGTATCATACCAACTCCCATGCCAACGACAGGCAGTTGGTTACGAGAAAAAAATAATGACGAGAAAGATGTCTTAGCGGCGTCTTCACTAGTCTTTTGGTCGAGTTGACTGTAGTATTGAGCCATGGGGAAACAGAACAAGAACAATACGAGATTCTGGAATAACGAGATGATCTGCGTATAAGCAAAACCCCGCTCTCCCAACAGAATAAATGCACAAAGGCTGGCTAACGCTCCAATGTTAGAAAGCATGGCTGATGCGAGGTAGCTCGCTTTTTCTACGCCAGATTCATATTTCTTATTAGCCACCCAATACCCTGCCAGTCCAGGGATGAAGCTAACAAGAATACCAAATAGCGGTAACCAAAGCAATTCTTTCTGCAAAGGCAGATTCCAAAAACTTAGCGTCGATAATGCTGTACCAAAAACGGTAAGGTTAGTAACAATGATTTTCTTGCACCAAGCTTCGTTAAGCCAGTGTCTTCTTTGAAAATAGTGGCCCAGCATCAACGGAAGGATGAAGTCAACAACAATATAAAGTAACTTTACATAGACGTCCATTTTAGCACCTGAATTCTTCGATCTTTGTTACCCATGCCTAAACAGAATGTAGACTTTCCTATTGTAGCACAGGAAAACGATAGACCGCAAAAAAAAGATCAGCGAGTATTAGCAGGGACTAGACTGGCTTTGCCGAAATAAGTAATCACATGATAATCAGGACAAACAAAAATCCTGGCTGCTATAGCCAGGACTGAAGACTATTATTGAATATGGATGAAACGCTCAATTAAATCAGATGCTTGTTCTTTTGGAATTCCTTTAACTAATACAATTTCACTAATAAGAATTTGCAAAGCATTATCTAACATGTTCTTTCTTGTTGTTCCCAACTTCCGCTTTGCGCTAATTCTCACTAAATCGCGAATAACCTCGGCTCCTTCGTAGATGTTGCCACTGCGAATCTTCAACATGTTTTTACGATCAAGCTGGTTGTCGTTGCCGGACATGTCGGTCTCGCCTTCGTTAATCGTGACAAGTAGTTTATCAAGTTGTTCTGGCTCTACGATGTGGCGGATGCCTAGCTGCTCGGTCTTATCAATCGGGATCATAACTTGCATGTTTCGATGAGGCATGCTGATCGAGTAATACATTTGAGTTTCGCCGAAGACTTCTCTTTCTTCGATCGTCTCTATAGTACCCCCGCCTTGAGCTGGGTAAAAAATTTTGTCCCCTATCTGAAACACTGAGCCACCCCCTGTTCCTTTCTTATAGTATACTACAAATGAGAATATTTATCCACCCCTAATGCGTATAGGTTAGAACTCTCGGTTATATTGCTGTAAAAGACTCGTGGATAGAGTAACTATGCAATGAATACTAGATAAAATAGGGAGGGAATTGTGTGAAGTATAAGCTGTTAGGGAAGACTGGTGTTCTGGTTTCCGAACTATGTTTCGGCACAATGACGTTTGGCAGTGAAGCAGATGAAACCGAATCAACACAGATGTTTAGTCAGTGCAGAAATGCTGGTGTTAATTTTTTTGATTGTTCAAATAACTATAGTGAAGGCAGAGCAGAGACTATTCTTGGTAAATTAATCGCCGGCTGCCGAGACGAAGTGGTAATCACAACGAAAGTTTCTCAACGAGTTGGCAAAGATATAAATGCTATCGGTCCAACTAGACGCCATATTATGCTTTCAGTAGAGCAAAGTCTGACCAGATTGAGGACCGACCGGATCGATCTTTATATTATTCATTATTTCGATCCCTTCACTGCAATGGATGAAACGCTGCGGGCTTTAGATGACTTAGTACACCAAGGAAAGGTGTTGTACCTCGGTGTGAGCAATTGGGCCGCTTGGCAGATTGCCAAGGCCTTAGGCATTTCCGAAAGAAAGTGTCTTGCCCGGTTTGAGTGCATTCAGCCAATGTATAACTTAGTAAAGCGGCAGGCAGAAGTTGAGATTTTACCACTTGCTGAGTCAGAGCAATTAGGGGTTATTGCTTATAACCCCTTGGCTGGGGGCGTATTGTCAGGAAAATATTCACCAGGCATCACTCCGCAGTCAGGGCGGCTTGCAGAAAAAGACCAATATCGCAAGCGTTATGCTGAGCCCATTTATTACGAAGTAGCCGACCGCTTTGTCAATTATGCCAACGCACTCGGTGTGGACCCTGTAACACTAGCAATTAGCTGGGTCAAATCAAATCCTGCGATCACGGCCCCTATTCTTGGCGCCAGGAATACTAGCCAGCTAAGCGCCTCGCTGGCGGCGGCTGATTTTGTTATGACGTCCGAAATGCGAGAATCGATTTCACAGCTTTCCATTAAACCAGGGACTGCAACCGACCGCCTGGAAGAAGAACTGGACTCAAAATACATATTGCGTAATCGTAGCTAAGTACAGGTGCATAATTCCAGACAAAGAAACGTCTTGGTCTGAAATTCAACTTGTTGACAAACCTAGTTATAGACCGTTGAGAAATGTCCAGATGCTAGGCAGCCCGAGGAAGCGCGCGCAGACAGTACGTTTGCAGGGTACGGCAAGCGCGCTCCCGCAGGGCTAACAACGCAGATGGGCGTTTATCGACGGTCTGTATTTCAGACAAACTGCAGGAACGGTGACAGGAATGAAGACTATAGGAGCACGCACACTCAAAACAGGGATAGCAGTAACGATTACTATGTTCATCTGCAAAGTATTCAATCTCGAACCTGCTTTTTTCGGCGCAGTGTCGGCGGTGGTTAACATGCAACCATCTATTTCCCTGACACTTAAGACAACAAGAGATCAAGTCTTGGTGCATATTCTGGGGGTAACCGTAGGGTTGGGGTTCGGATATCTAATTGGTGGTAATTCAGCTGTGATGGGGCTAGTGACCATTGTTATCATCGTGCTGTACCGAAAGTTTCAGTTGAAAACCAGCCTTACGGCGGGAATCGTCGCCGCTCTGTTTATTCTCAGTTCCAGCCAGGATCAGTTCCTCTCGCACGCTCTATCGAGAACATTGGTTATCTTCGTCGGCATGGGTATAGCGATGATTATCAACATTGCTTTGATGCCTCCGCGCTATAAGAGTCAATTTGTCGCCAAGCTGCAAGCAAGCAATGAGCTTGCGGTGAACTGCTTTGGCCAAGCTGTTCAGGAATATGTCCAGTTAGCCAATCTGGAGCCTGACTATCATCTGGAGCAAAGAAAACTTATTCATCAACAGAACAAGCAAACGCGTGATCTATTTGTACTGATCAAACGAGAGAGTGACTGGCTGAGTCCGGTTGCATCTGAGCAACGTGAGTGGTTTGCCGTTGCGGAAAAACTCATGGATTATAACGAAGCTTTGGCTGAGGGGGCTGACCGGATATACGAACAGGTAGCAACCCGCTACGAGCGGCGCTCGAATCTCAATTTCCCCCCAATTACTGATGAATTCGGCGCCATCCTGGCGATGCTGGTGGGCGGTTGTCGGTCAATCGCCAGAGTCAACGGTAAGGTTAGAATGGCTATCATTGACGGCAAGACGACAGATATTGAAGAAATCAATGAAGACTACTGGGAACGCTTGATGCTAGTGATCGAACAATGGCAAAATCGATCAGCAGGCAGCTATTATTTACATACGTTACTAGAGGCAGCGGTGATGGCAAACGAAATCAAATGGGCTGCTCGGCAAGGCAAAAAGTTATTACACGAAGCTGTGCTCCAGAGTGAGTCAACGGCAAAAGAGGACTGAACCCGGGCAGGTTCAGTCCTCTTTGAAATCTTTCTGATATTAGCAGTAAATTGACGGTGAAATGCCAGATAAAAACTATAGACAAGGTATATTTTTATTTGCGGCTGTTGCCGGGCTCATTATCTATTAGTCCAATTGAGGACAAAATCGCGAAAGGCGGCAACCGGCGGCGGGTAGTGAGGTCGCTTAAGCAACGCTAAAGCAATGTGTTTTTTAATCGGATCATTTAAATGGATGATTGACACGCCAGGCGGCATATTGGCAACAATAGCATCACGCGGGAAAAGGCCGATTCCCATGCCGTTGGCAACTAGGGCAAGGCTAGACTCCGAGTGGCTGCTTTGACAAACAATCTTCGGTGAAAAGCCTGCATCACGGCATGCTTTTTCGTAAACTTTGTAAATACTCTGGTCAGGCGATGGGAAGATAAAGTCTTCTGCGGCAAGATCCGATAAGTTTATCATCTGATGGTTGGCTAGCGGGTGTGATAATGATGTGACGACAACGAATTCGTCTTCGGCTAATGGGTGAATTTCCAGATTCGTAAGATCAGTGTCAACCTGTGGGGAGAAAATTGCTGCATTGATTTCCAATGTCTGAATCATTTCTGTTAGGCGGTAACTACCGGCATTTACAATATTAATATTCAGACCTGGATATGTTCGGTGAAATGCAGTAACCATTGCTACAAAATCAATGCTTTCCAGAGTAGTAATCGCGCCGATATTCACTGTGCCTCTGGTCAGATGGGTATAACCTTGCATCGCTTGTTTCGCAGCGTCAATTTCCGCCAGAATACGGCGGGCGTGAAGTAGAAATTCTTCACCTGCTGACGTCGGATACACACTGCGGGTCGTGCGTTCAAATAGCTTAATACCCAGCTCGTCTTCGAGTTTGGTGATTTGCTGCGATAACGACGACTGAGCCACACAGATCGCTTCGGCGGCTCGCGTGAAATGACGATGCTTAGCGACTTCCACAACATACTGCAATTGATGAACTTCCATACGATACCTCCGGGACCTCTGTTATGGCTATTATATCACAGTTATTTTTGTTTCGAATGAGATTGTTCTTTTTTTGCGATTAATTCAATCGAATCTGACTATTGGATATTGTAAAATCAATAATATAAAATCAAGTTAAGCAAAATATCAGATTATTGTGAATATGAACTATTTTTCACATAGTCTGTTAAGTAAAAGGAGTGGCGCATTTGGCAAAAAAACAAATCGAACCGGGAACTAAGCCGTTAATTTGTACTCCACTGGTCGGAACGACTAAAGAGCTGATCTTTGAACAATTACAGCAAGTATTGAGCAAACGCCCAGATGTTATTGAGTGGCGAGCTGATTTTTTTCAGGATATTGCCAATACCGACGCAGTGGTTGCGATCGCTAAACAGATTCAGGCTTTGTGTGGCGACGCCCCGCTCATTTTCACCATTCGGTCCCAATTTGAAGGTGGTCAACCGATAGCTTTGTCTGACGCGGAAGTTATTGAACTAGATGCTGCGATCTGCAAAGCGGCAGCTGCCGAATATGTGGACTGTGAATTGAGAAATGACCTGCAACGGATTAATAAACTACGCCAAGCGGCCAGCCAGAGCGGGACAAAAATCATTGGTTCATTTCATAATTTTCATCAGACCCCCAGTCGCGCAGATATTGTGAATAAACTGGCGGAGGCGGCCGAGAAACAACTGGATGTAGCCAAAGTCGCGGTCATGCCGCAGACTCTCGAAGATGTTCTTACCCTGCTGAGCGCCACGCTTGAAGCCAAGAGTCGTCTTTCCATACCGCTGATTACTATGTCGATGGGCAAATATGGCATGGTCAGCCGAATGATTGGCGGGGTTTTCGGCACATCGCTTACCTTTGCTGTGGGCGCGCAAGCATCGGCGCCTGGACAAGTACCGATTGAAGAGTTACGCACCGTTTTGCAAACGGTCGAAAATACCATGGGTAACTAAATGATAGGAGGGTCACCGTGTCACACCAATTCTCTTTAGCCTACCTGACTATTCCAGGCTGCCCGCCGCCTGAACAGACTTACATCGCTGGGCGATCCGGATATGATTTTGTCAGCCTGCGCCCGATCTATATGGGCCTGCCCGGCGAGCCGAATTTTGCCTTAGCTGAAAACAAAGAAATGCTGCTGCAAACCAAACGAGCGCTGGCCGACACAGGCGTTAAGCTGCTTGACATTGAACTGGCGCGCATCTATGACGGTGTTGATCCGAAACGCTACCTGCCAGCGATGGAGGTGGCAGCCGAACTCGGCGGTCGCCATGTTCTGAGCAGTATTTGGACATCTGATCGTAATTTCTATATTGAAAAGTTTGCCGAGGTTTGCGATTTGGCTAAATCGTTCGGCCTGACAGTAGAACTTGAGTATGTGCCGATTGCCAGCGTCAATAACCTGGCGGGAGCACTCGATGTTCTGAATACGATAAAACGGGATAATGCCGGTCTGATGATCGACATTCATCACTTCCACCGCGCCAGGAATAAACCGGAGGAACTTGATGCTGTACCGCGTGAATGGTTCCGCTTTGTCCACCTTTGCGATGCGCCGGAAGAAATCCCGACCGAAAAAGAAGAAATGACCCGAATCCTGCGTGAGGCTCGTCTGTATGTGGGGGAAGAGGGCGGTATTGATGTCGCCAGCATTGTGAACAGGATACCGGAAGTTCCTTATTCTATTGAACTGCCCAATCTCAAGCGGATGAAGGAAATGGGTTTCGCTGAGCACGCATTCCGTTGTATTGAAGCGGCAAAACAATATTTGGCTGCTCACCCGCGGGGGTAAACGAGTAATGGAGTGGTTTGTGTGAAATATATTTCGATTCCCGGTCTGGAGCGCGGCTGTTCGCAACTCGTGATCGGCACATCCTTGTTTACGCCAGAACGTAAAGATGTTGTCTTTGAAATGCTTGACGCTTATGTAGAAAATGGCGGCAATACCTTAGATACATCGCGCATATACAGTCTGGGCAAGAGTGAACAGGCACTGGCGATGTGGCTGAAAGGCAGACGTAACCGCGACGAGATGGTTATCATCAGTAAATGTTGCCACCACTATATTGATGAAAACGGCTGTCATCATCCGGATCAGCAGCGTGTCAGTCCAGAATATATCCGTCAGGACTTACAGGAAAGTCTGGCAAGGATGCAGGTCGATTACTTTGATATCTGCCTGTTGCATCGCGATGATCTGCGAGTGCCTGTCAGCGAATTAATGGATGCCCTGCAAGAACACAAAGACGCCGGCCTGTATAAAGCGTATGGTGTATCAAACTGGAGTACCGAACGCATGACAGAGGCGATCGCGTATTGCGCTACCAAAGGCTATGCGGGACTCGCCGCCAACAGTCCCAGCCTTAGCTTGGCCAAGGTCAATGAGCCGCGCTGGATCGGCTGCGTCTATCCGGACGCCGACTATATCCAATGGCACAAACAGACTCAGTTGGCCATGTTCTCCTGGGCAGCCCAAGCCAGCGGCTTTTTCGCCGGCTTGTATACACCTGAGGTCATTCCCAATCCAGATATCGCCAGAGTGTATTACAGTGAGGCTAATTGGGAACGGTTCCGGCGTGCTAAAGAAATGGCGGTTCTAAAGGGTAGACAGTATACGACAAACCATATCGCTTTAGCCTATGTTCTAAACCAGCCGTATCCAACCTGTGCAGTCATCGGCCCGCAAAAGACAGAGGAATTGCTGGACAGCATCATGGCTGTCGACATTCAACTAACAGAACAGGAACTGATGTGGCTGGACTTAGAGACAAATGTACTTTAACTTGATTGGCCCAATGACAATCAGAAGGGTATTTATTGATCTTATAGAATAAAGCTGAAAGGTGGAGTTTGTGTTGAAAAAGACAGTTGTTCTTTCCCTGGTACTCCTGACAATTGCCGCTCTGTTAGCAACCGGTTGCGGCGGCGGTTCGACTCAAAAGACAGAACAATTTCCAACGAAAAATCTCAATGGAATCATTTCTTGGGGCGTCGGCGGCGTCATGGACAACGTCTCGCGTTCGGTTACGCCACATGTTGAAAAAGCGTTGGGAAAAACGATCGTACTATCCAATAAACCCGGCGCTACCGGCGCTATAGCCACGCAAAACGTTTTCGACCAAAAAGCCGATGGTTATACGGTGCTGTATCATGCCGAAAACCCGCAACTGTACAAAGTGTTAGCATTGTCTAAACTTGATTACGCTGATTTTGAGCCGATCATCATCTTTGGTAAAGGCTTGTCTGTCATCATTGTGCATAAAGACTCACCATTGAAAACTTATGATGATTTGATCGCGGCTGCGAAGCAAAATCCCGGGAAATTTAACTTTGGTTCAAGCGGCGTCGGCGGATTGCCATATAACACTAGCGCGCTGATCAAAGACCAGGAAAAGATTAACTTTAACTTTGTGGCATACGATGGCGAAGGGCCGCTGGTTACCGCGCTGTTAGGAAAACAAATTGAGGCCACTGCCATCGGCGTTGGCTCGGCGGCGCAGTATATCAAATCCGGCGACATCAGAGCGCTGGCTCTGGTGTCAAACACCCCGGTCGATATTTTAGGCGATGTGCCGGTCTTAGGAAGAATTAAACCTGCTTATCAAGAAAAACTAAAAAGCTTCGGCGCTTTCTTCGGTGCATATGTTAAAAAAGGAACCCCGGATGCTGTGATTGCGAAGCTGACTGAAGCCTATGTTGCTGGTTATAAAGATCCTAAATTTCAGGAATATATGGCAAAGAACGGCATTACCCCGATGGGAATTACGGGTAATGAAGCCAAACAATTCTTATCAGAATGGCAATCTTCTGCAACTTGGTTGATTCATGCGGCCGGCGGCGCCAAGGAATCGCCCGATAAATTCGGCATTCCGAAGCCTACTAAGTAACCTTGTCTCAGTATAACTTAACCGGCGGCTAATCAGGCGGAGTAGCACAGCTCGCCTGATTTACCTTTGCTTATTGATGCGGGTGTATACTCGCTCATAAGATAAAAGTAATTTAGGAGGGAAATCAATGCTGTTTCACACTAAAAAAACTTGTCTCCTCTTGGTCATGGTACTCCTTGCTCTGCTGGTGGTTGGTTGCGGTTCAGGTGAGAAAAAAGAGCAATATCCTAGCAAAAACATTAACGGCATTATCGCCTGGGGTGCTGGCGGCGGCACTGACCAAGTGTCCCGGACTCTGACGCCGGCGGCGGAGAAAGCGCTCGGCAAAACGATCGTTATGGCTAATAAAACCGGTGCTACCGGCGCCATTGCCACGCAAAACGTGTTTGATCAAAAAGCTGACGGCTACACTCTGATGTTCCACGCAGAGAATCCCCAAATTTATCCTATTCTTGGAATATCCAAACTGACTTATGACGATTTTGAGCCGGTTCTTATCGCAACTCAAGGCTCTACCGTTATCGTGGTTCCTAAAGACTCCCCCTATAACACATTCGCTGATCTGATTAAGGCTGCCAAAGCCAACCCTGGTCAGATCAGCATTGGTATCAGCGGCGTCGGTGGCCAGCCTTATGTAACCGCAGCCATCCTGAAAAAGATGGAAGGCGTGACCTTCAACCAAGTCGCTTACGACGGAGACGGCCCACTGACCACCGCTCTGTTGGGCAAGCAACTCCAGGTATCCGGTCTGGCAGTTGGCGCAGCATCTCAGTACATCAAGAACGGCGATCTGAAGGCGTTGGCGATCATGGCTAACAAACCGAATCCCAGCATTCCCAACGTGCCGCATATCACCCAAATCGATGCGAAGTACAATGATGTCATGAAAGCATCCGGCTTTTTCTATGGCGTGTTTGTCAAGAAGGGCACTCCGGAAGATGCACTTAAGAAACTGCGTGATGCTTTCCAAGTCGCCTATAAAGATCCCAAATTCCAGGATTATATGCAGAAAAATGGTCTGACTCCGATGGGCATCACCGGCGACGAGGCGAAAAAATACATGAAGGAATGGCAATCTATCGTTGCTTGGATGATCCATGACGCTGGCGGCGCCAAAGAATCACCGGAGAAATTCAACATTCCGAAACCTGGTAAATAACAACAATGGAGGGGGACATCCTCCTCCTGATCCCTCAAGTATTAGGAGGTGCAGGAAATTGGCTGAAAATCAAAAAGATATTGAACAGGCTGAAGCCGAAACAGTCATTGAAAAACAGATTCCGAAAGGCGAACTTAAACTACTGGTTCTTATGCTGATTATGGGCTTGGCTTGGCTCTATGAGTCAATCAAAGTAGAAGGCGTTTTCCAAGGGATTAGTAACGGACCTGGATCGATTGCCCAACTCGTTGCAACAGCCTTGGTGCTGATGGTCGCAGCGCATGCGTATACGCTGGTTAAAAACGGTCACCAGGACGGCAACTGGCAAGAGCTCAAACGCTATCTATTCGATAGACAAGTCATTATTCTGATTGTTATGATCATACTTTATGGACTGCTAGTGGAAACTCTCCACTTCGTTCCTACAAGCATTCTCTTTTTATCGATCACCATGTATCTATTGGACAGGACGAAGCCAGTGAAAAAAATTCTCGTATCGTCAACCTTTGTCGGCGTTTTGTACTTGATATTTAACACAGCATTCCAGGTGGTTCTACCTTAATACGATTGGAGTGATCAAGAGGTGTTTAATGGAATTGAAGGATTTCTGGTGCCTTTCACCAGTTTGAATCTGGTCGGACTTATTGCTCTTGGCTGTTTTGTTGGCGTCTACATGGCTGCTATTCCTGGTCTGTCGGTTACTATGGCGGTATCATTGCTAATATCCTTTACCTTCGCATGGGATGTCTTTCCGGCTTTGGCGCTGATGATTGGTGTCTATGCCGGCGGCGTGTACGGAGGCGCCCGCTCTGCCATCCTCCTGAACATCCCTGGTGCTCCGGCGTCAGTCGCTGCCGCCTTTGACGGCTATCCGCTGGCCAAACAAGGTCTGGCCGGCGAAGCGATGGGTCTGAGTACGACCCAAGCCTGTATCGGTATGTTTATCGGCATCGTTTGCTTGGCCTTGGGCGCACCGATTATTTCCGGATTTGCTCTCGACTTCGCGCCACGTGACTATTTCTTACTAGCGTTCATGGGTCTGTTCCTGATTGGCAGTCTGACAGAGGACGGCTCAGTGACCAAGGCCATGATCACAGCTTGCATCGGTATCCTAGTCGGCCTCACCGGCATGGATCCGGTAACTGGCCAAGGTCGTTTGACCTTTGGCTCGGGCGAACTGCTAGGCGGCATTCATTTCATCATCGTTATGATTGGAACTTTCGGTATTTCGGAATCCTTGGTGCAATTGCAGACCAAGGTGAAACCAGTTAAACAGAAAATTAGCCGTGTTCGTCCTACTTTTGAAGTTATTAAGAGAAATATCCCTTTAACCCTGCGCTGTTCCTTCATCGGTGTCTTTATCGGGGTACTGCCGGGGGCGGGCGGCGATATCGCGGCCTTGATGGCCTACGATCATGCTAAACGCACAGTTAAGGATCCGTTCCCAAAACCTTTTGGCCAAGGCGCTTACCAGGGCTTGCTTGCTCCTGAGACGGCCTGTACAGCGGCTATCGGCGGCGACATGACGCCAATGATCACCCTAGGTATTCCCGGCGACTCAGTAACAGCTGTGCTGATTGGCGCCTTAATGGTTCACGGCCTGCGACCAGGACCGATGTTGATGCGCGAACAACCTGAGTTCTTCTGGGTCATCGTGGCTTGTCTATTAATTGCCAATGTTTGTCTCTATATTGTCGGCATGACCGGTATTCGTGTTTTTAGTAAAATTGTAGAAATTCCCAAAGCCTATATTTTGCCGATGATTGTTATCATGACTATGATCGGTGGCTATTCGATTCAGCAGAGTGTCGCTGATATCTACTGGCTGATCTTCTTCGGTATCCTCTGCTATTTCATGAAGCGGTACGGCTATCCAGTGGCGGGCGTGGTGCTTGGGGTTATCCTGACCCCAATCATTGACAACAACTTCCGACGGGGTGTGGCCATGGAACATGGCGATGTACTAGCGTTCTTCGGCAGTATGTTCACTAATAAAATCGCTCTGTGCCTGATCGCTGTCTCGATTCTGACTGTCATGTTCTCCAGCCCGCAGCTAGCTCCGCTCAGAGTTAAGTTATTCGGCGAAAATTATCGTTAATCGATCAAAGAACCTATAACAGAAAGCCTAAAGTCAGAAGCTGAGATGCGTTTCGGCTCAGGCTGAGGGCTTTCTGTATATTTCAATCGGAGGATATTTGCATGAACTTGGCGCCTTGGCATCTGGGATTTCATTGGCAGTTAGCGATTTTCAGCTTGGCATGCGGAATTGCCAGCTATTATTACCCTGAAGGCTGGATTCATTGGCTGGTCTATGTTTTATTTGTCATTACTGCGGTTTATATGCTGACCAAATTTCGCTTATATAAACAAAATCTCTGGCGCCGTAAGCATGCGCAAGGAACGCAGATTTTTGCGAAGTTGGCCAGAGAGGAACTAGCTGCTGCGAAGAAAGAGCAGAGGGATGTGAATATCCCGCCATTATATGTGCGGCTAGCTACAAATCTTTTAGCACCTGAACATAGTACAGAATTTTGTAACAGTGATCTCTTGACCGAATCAGGCCGGAAAGAGTATTATCAGCGTTTAGTGGATGCCTATCCGATTGTATTTACAAGCAAAGTGAAGCCTGAATATCATGAGCGAGCTTTAGCTAGCATTCGCGAAGATATTGAGGCAAGTCAGTACGGACACGATATTGTCATTGCGGTGGCGATTGAGAAAGCGTATGGGCCAGTGGAGGCAACGCGGTACTTGTTGGCTATGGCCAGTGGTCTCACTACGCGGAACGGATTATTTAGTTAGCGGTTTGACAGGGCTATAACATGGCCGGCTTTATTCCCTGCGTTGAATATGCCGCCAAACACACATAGTGTGTCGGGAGCATTGTCTTCCGCCTGGGGCTGCGCCTTTGAAGGCAAAATACCGGTGCCGTAAATCGAAAAAATTGTTCGCGAATATTTGCGCCTTGGCATCACCGAATTATCTTTATCAGACGCTACCGGAATGGCAAATCCTAGACAAGTGTATGAGGTCGGAAAATATATGATCAAAACCTTCCCAGAAGTGCGCTGGGTATTACATCTTCACAATACCCGGGACATGGCATAAGCAACATCCTTGCTGGTATGCAGGCTGGTTTTACCACCTTCGATGGCGCTTTTGCCGGCTTAGGAGGATGCCCGTATATTCCGGGCGCAGCCGGTAACATCGCTACCGAAGACATTATTCACATGTTGCATGAAATCGGTATTGATACAGGCGTCGATTTGGCCAAGGCGATTGCCACTGCGCGAAGGGCAGAGCAACTCGTGGAGCATACGGGATCTGGCCATGTTCTCAAAGCCGGACGGTGTGAAGACCTGACTACCGAAAAAGCTAAGCGGCAAAACAACCGAACATCTCCTGTTGTGGCTGCTCGAACGGAGAAGTAAGCTCGCATAATTGGAGGCTTAGAATTTTGACGCAGATTGCAACAATCAATGAAGCAAAGTTATGGACAAAAAGCTATAGTTCACTCTTGCTAGTCAATTTGTTATTGTGCTTCGGGTTCTACATGTTGCCGCCAACCTTACCCGCTTATGTGAAACAGATCGGCGGCAGCAATTTGCAAGCCAGTCTAGTGTTTGGTATGTTTTCCGCTATGTCACTGGTTGCGCGGATAATTGCCGGCAGTATAGTTGAGGCAAAAGGTGAAAAAACGATTATTATAATAGGCATTGGCATAGTGGCCCTTTGCTCGGTTGCGTTTTTTTTGCTGCCGGTAAACGGCATACTTTTGTTGCGCAGTTTGCAAGGTATCGGTTGGGGCATGGCAACAGCGGCGATTGCAACTGCTGTCTACAAGACTGTACCGGAACAAAAACGTGGTGAAGGTTCAGGGTACTATGCGCTGACGACAATTATCTCTCTGTCTTTGACGCCTGTCGCGGCGATCCTCATCATGAGTCGTATTCAATTCGGGTATGTTTTGATTGCTTCAGTAACGTTGACGGTTGCGAGTGCTTTATTGCTGATCAGTGGTCTTACCGGGCTTGCGTTCCGCCCTGCGTCTGTCGCGGGGGAGAGAAAGCAGATCACTTTGCGAAACGTATTTGAAAAAGGAGCGCTGCTGCCTTCCACTCTTTGTTTCTTATTATCGATCCCGTTGTGCGGTATTATGGGGTATCTAATGTTATTTGGCAGAGAAGCCGGGATTGACAATGTATGGCTGTACTTTATCGGCAATACAGTTATGATCTTGCTAACCAGACGGTTCGTAGGTCGTTTGTTTGATAAAAGGGGACATTCGGTGATTATTTTTCCAGGCAGCGTCCTAATGATTGCTGGTTTAATTACGCTGGCTTTCACAAACTCAACTGCTATGTTGGTGTTTGCCTCTTTGCTTTATGGCTTGGGCTATGGGGCGGTACAGCCATCGCTGCAGACGTGGGCGGTAAACCGCTGTCCGGCAGACCGCAAAGGAGCAGCTAACGGATTGTTTTTGTCCTCGATTGATTTGGGGTATATGATCGGCTCCATAGTGCTAGGGTATATTGCGGGTGGCAGTAGCTATGCGGCCATGTATGGCTATTCGACGATTTTCATGGTTGCGTTTATTGTTATCTATGTGTCGGCGTTGACTAAATCATCTACAGGCAAGTAATAAAAGCTGAGGCTGTGTGAAAACACAGCCTCAGCTTGTTGAAAAACCTATTTTCCAGGCCGTTGAGAAAGGTCGAGATGCTAGGCAGCCCCGCGAGCCTAGCAGTGACGCGTACTTAAGGGTACGCTAGCAATGGGTTCGCGGGGCTAACACGCAGATTGGCCTTTATCGACGGCCTGAGGCTGTGTGAAAGCACAGCCCCTTTTCATGCTTATTCACTTTTCTTCGCTGGATCAGAGCAGGAGTCGCGGACTATGAGCTCTGGCTGCACAATGACCGATTGCGGCGGTGCATCAGCGCCATCAATTCTTGCATGCAACAGACGGGCGGCATGTTCGCCTAACAGACGAATATAGGATGAAACTGTTGTCAGTTTTGGACTAAATATCGTAGCCTCCGGAATATCGTCAAATCCGACAATTGCCAGATCGCGACCCGGAACTAAGCCGACAGATTGCAAATGCATGCAAACAGCGATGGCGATGGTGTCATTATAGCAGAAAGCCGCAGTGGGGGGGGAAGGTAATGCCAATAGTTTCTGGATGGCCTCGATGCCGCCTTGCCGGGTTGCGCGACTTTCTATGACCAGAGTAGGATCGATTTCTAATCCGGCCATACGATGGGCCTCATCGTAGCCTTGCTTGCGGCCTCGCCAGGTAGAAAGCTGGGGCAAACCACCTAAAAAGGCAATTCGCCGGTGCCCTTTGCGAATAAGATGCTCAATAGCAATTCTTCCGCCTTCCACATTGTCAACTCCGACGAAGTCACATTCGGCACCCTGCAATTTCCGGTTGATTAGTACTAGCGGAATACCCAAATCGCGGAATCGATTAATTGGCTCACTTGAGCTTCCTGGCACTGCCGATAAGATTATGCCGCCTACGCGGTTCTCCAGCATGGTAGAAAGCAAGCGTTCCTGGATAGCGGGTGAGTCAAAAGTGGTACCTAAAATAACGGTTTTGCCGAATTTATCTAACTCGTGGTGAATTCCAACTAATAGTTCCGAATAGAACGGGTTAGCCAATTCCATGATAATCAGTCCGACGGTAGACGAGTCCTTGGAGCGCAGGTTAGCGGCTACCCGGTCATAGATATAACCCAGCTCTCGCATCGACGCCTGAACCCTTTCCCGGGTCGCTTCTGAAATGTGACTGCTTCCCCGCAGGGCAAGTGAGGCTGTAGAGCGTGAAACACCAGCATGAGTTGCTACGTGCTCAAGCGTAACATGGCGTCTTTTCTGTTTCATCATGAACCACCTAAATGCCTAATAACTTGTATTTTTGCATAAATAGAATAAGTTCTACTATTCACACTATGCCCATTATATGATAACGAATTTTTCATGTCAATCGATCTAAGTACTTTTCACTAGCTTTATGATACGGCTGCTTACTTATCTTTATTAGCAAATCGATTTATTATCAATCGAGATTGCAAAAAGCAACTTGGCTTTATATTATTAAATTGTAATAGTACAAAGAAAGGATGGTATACTTGGAAATTACAAACACAGTGTGGCCTGAAAAAGTGACAATCTGTGAGGTCGGTTTGCGCGACGGATTGCAGAACGAGAAAATAATTCTAAGTGTTGAAGAAAAGCTTGAACTCTTGGATATGGTGGTAGCGTCTGGCATCAAGGTTATTGAGGTCGGCTCTTTTGTCCACCCTAAGGCTGTTCCGCAAATGGCAGACACTGAAAAAGTCGTCAAACAGATGAGACGGGTTGATGGTGTTGAATATCGGGCTTTGATTCCTAATCTTAAAGGCTTAGAACGCGCTTATGCTGCAGGTCTAACCAAAGCGAAACTGACTGTTTCGGTTAGTGAGTCGCATTGTATAAACAACTTTAATCAAACCCCGCTTGAAATGATGGCAGGCTTTGTGCCATGCGTTGAGTACGCTGCGAAGCATAACATTAATGTGTCAGGGGCATTATCTTCAGCTTGGGGCTGCGCGTTTGAAGGGAAAATACCTCTACAACAAATAGAAAAAATCGTACGGGAATACTTGAAACTTGGTATTACCGAGTTATCTCTGTCAGACGCTACCGGCATGGGAAATCCGAGGCAGGTTTACGAAATCGGTAGTTATATGGTGAAGACTTTCCCCCAGGTGAAATGGGTCTTACATTTTCACAACACTCGCGATATGGCATTAAGTAATATCGTCGCCGGCATTCAGGCGGGTATTACTACTTTTGACGGCGCATTCGCCGGACTTGGCGGCTGTCCATATATCCCCGGCGCATCGGGAAACATCGCTACTGAAGACGCTATCCACATGCTGCATGAAATGGGAATCGATACAGGTGTCGACTTGCTAAAAGCGATAGCAACTGCCCGCAGGGCCCAGCAGATGATTAGCCATGAGGCTGCCAGCTCTGTATTGAAAGCTGGGCGTTGTGAAGATCTCACCAGTGAAAGGGCGCGGCATCAAGATAACAAATAATAATTGCACAGGCGTCGTGGCAATAGCCAAGAAAGTTGCCAAATAAAAAAAGAAGTAGAAGACCGGAAGGCTTCTACTTCTTTTTTTTTATTGGCAGTAAATTAGTGATTACTGCTCGTTTCTACATTTTTAAGAACAAAATTAACAAAATTGTTGATGATAGGCCGCTTTTGTTTATCTTCAGGCACTGCTAAGTAAGTCATTCTGGGGATAATCGGATCAATATCAAGGAAAGCAAACCCGCGATGTTGATAAAACTTAGCGACTGTGGCTGATATCATTGTTCCCCCTAAGCCTGAGGATACAAAGCCTAAGGTAGAAGACAAGGTGCCATGAGTGCGCAATACAATGTTAGGGTTGATGTCAGCGCGAGAGAAGGCATCCATGGCATTCCTATAGATAGTTGTTTCGACATTAAAGATTAGTGGCTCAGTAGCCAGCTCTGTAAGGTCCACAGATTTTCGTCCGGCCAACGGATGATCTTGGTTCAGTACCACTACTGTATGATCTTTTACTAAGGGATAAAAAGTTATCCCTTCGGCGAAATGATAATGAGACAAAAATGCAACATCTATATCAAAGGCCTTAAGTGCAGTGAGCAAATTTAAACACTCAGCTTCATAAATGTCAAATTTTATCTCAGGGAAATCTTTTTTAAAATGCGAAACTAGATCGATAAAACCGAAATAACGTGATCCTGGAAAAGAGCCGATTCCGATATTACCTTTGTCTGCGGATACAAACTGTTCAATGATGGTTTTGGCAGCCTTAGAGTCCTCGATAATGCGCTCGGCAAATGGCAAAAACTCTTTTCCAACTGCAGTCAGCGATAAAGCGCGGGTTGTGCGCGCAAATAGACGAACCCCGAATTCCGCTTCTAGTTTACTGATTTGAATTGACAAAGAAGATTGTGAGACATTAATCTCTTCAGCAGCTTTCGTAAAGCTCTGATATTTTGCTACGGCCAGAAAATATTCAAGCTGATGAAATTCCACGGAGTTTGCCTCCAACGTCACGAATTTTCTTAAAAAATTATCGTATATACTTCTAATTATAATTCTTTTTGATCAAGCATAATCCTGCTATTTATTATTTATCGAAATAGAAACAATTTTTAATCTAAATTGCAAGAACAAATATAGTTTTGTAATATAAGAACAGTAACAACAGTCAGAAAATGCCGTGTATTTACACTGGCTAGAATTTGGAGAGAGTAGTAGTATGATTAAACCTGTACGAAAAGGCAATCGAGTCTCAATTATGAGTGTTGATGAAGCTGTTAATCTAATTCCGTCCGGAGTAACCGTTGCCTTTAGTGGCGCCGGGGGCGGCATTGTTGACCCAACTGAAGTAATCAACGCTCTAGCCCGGAGATACAAAGAATCGCAGCAGCCGCGCGATCTTACCCTTCTGCATTCTACGGGCCTTGGCGACCGCGCCGATCGGGGCATGTCGCCACTAGCTCAGTCTGGTTTATGCCGCCGTATTATCGGTGGACACTGGGGACAATCGCCTCGGTTAGCCGAAATGGCGGAACGCAATGAGATTGAAGCCTATAACTTCCCACAAGGTGTTATCAGTCAACTGTTTCGGACCGCAGCGGCCAAACAACCAGGCTTACTCACCCATGTGGGGCTGGGCACGTTTATTGACCCGCGTCAAGGCGGCGCAAAACTAAATGAACGGACCAAGGAAGACCTGATCCGGCTGATGGAGATCGATGGCAAGGAATGGCTATTCTATCCGACTATACCGCCTGATGTAGTTATCATCCGTGGTACAACCGCCGATACAGAAGGTTACATCAGCATGGAAGATGAGATCACATACTTGGATACGTTGGCTATGGCGCAAGCTGCTCACAACAACGGCGGACTTGTCATTTGCCAGGTGCAGCGCTTGGTCAAAGCCCGTACTCTGCATCCAAAGTCGGTCAAGATTCCCGGTTATCTGGTTGATGTCGTTGTCGTCGTTCCTGACCAACCTCAGTTGTACTCCGGTTCATTGAACCGTTTTTTCTCTGGCGATTTTGTTCTTGACACAGGCGCAGTCATACCGCTGCCGCTCAATGAACGCAAGGTCATTGCTCGCCGCGCTCTCCTGGAAGTATCTCCCGGCAATGTCGGTAATGTTGGTGTCGGGATATCGGACGGCATCGGGGTAATTGCACGGGAAGAAGGAGTAAGCGAAGAGTTTACTCTGACTGTTGAAACTGGGCCCATCGGCGGCGTCTCCGCCCAAGGCATCTTCTTCGGGGCAAGCGTCAATATGCAAGCTATGTTAGATATGCCAGCGCAGTTTGACTTTTATGACGGTGGCGGACTTGATATTTGTTTCCTCAGCTTCGCAGAGCTCGACCAAGTCGGTAACGTCAATGTGCATCGCTTTAATGGCAAAATCCAGGGAACTGGTGGCTTCGTAAACATTTGCCAAAATAGTCGCAAGGTCATTTTCAGCGGTACGTTAACAGCCGGTGGCTTGAAAACATCGATTGAAAATGGTGAGGTTCATATCGACCAAGAAGGGAATTTTAAGAAACTAATTCCGCAGGTTCCTGAAATCACATTCAACGGCAAAGATGCGATACGTCGTGGTCAAGAGGTGCTCTACATTACCGAACGAGCAGTCTTCCGTTTAACGCCAGATGGCCTGGAGCTGTGTGAAGTTGCGCCCGGTATGGATATCGAGAAAGATGTTATTAGCCAAATGGGCTTCAGACCCAAGGTAGCCGCAGATTTGAAGGAAATGGATCATCGCTTGTTCCTGGCAGAGCCCATGGGTGTAAAGCAAGACTGGCAAGTAAAATAATATCTATTTGCCAAAATTGAAGGGGGAAAATGCTATGAGTAAATTGCCGTTACAGGTTGGAGATACATGCTCCTATACGAAAACGATCAGTGAGTCAGATGTCTATTTGTTCGCCGGGATCACCGGAGACTTCAGCCAAATGCATACAAATGAAGAATTCATGAAGACGACTCCCTATAAAACTAGAATTGTGCATGGGGTGCTCACCTTTGCGCTAGGGTCTACCGCCTCTACACTAATACAAGTGCAGGCAAAAGCCGATATTCCCAGTGTCTCCTATGGTTATGACCGGCTCCGGTTTGTAAAACCAGTGTTTTTCGGTGACACGGTAACAGCGAAATATACAGTTGTCGAAGTCGATGAGGGAAGCATGAAGACATTCGCCAAAGTGGAAATCTTTAATCAAAAAAATGAGCTATGCACTGTGGCGCAACACATTTTGAAATTTATTCCCGCCTAAGACACTGGGTAGAAATAGCGAAGTGAGAAAGGGTGAATACAATGAAAATTTGCGTACTCGGTTCTGGCGCATTAGGCAGTTCCATTGGCGGGGTGCTGACTGAGGCTGGATATGACGTCTATTTGATCGACCAATGGGCTGATCATATTAACGCGATGAATAGTCGCGGACTCATCCTCAGAGAGGGAACAACCGATAGAACGGTGAAGGTCAAAGCAGCAACTAGCTGTGAAGGCATTGGGCCAGCAGACCTCATCATCGTTTTAGTGAAGTCGTTTCATACCCGGCAAGCGATTGAAAACGCTGGTGCAATCATTGGCGAGAATACGTTGATTATGTCCCTTCAAAATGGTCTCGGTAATGAGGAAATCATTGCTGAAGTGGTTGGTAAGGAACGCGTAATTGGCGGAAAAACGTATGTTGGCGGTGTGCTGCTCGGACCTGGTCATGTCATTGCTGGTACCAAGGGCAAGTACACATATATTGGCGAACTTGATGGCGCCATCACGCCAAGAATTTCTAAGTTGGCAGAACAGTTAAATAAGGCAGAGTTGTTGACTACCGTGAGCGATAATATTGTTGGAATTATTTGGGATAAACTGTTGATCAACGTTGCAACCGGTGCTATCAGCGGTATCACCAGACTCCCTTATGGCGGGTTGTATAACGTACCAGAAGTTAGAGATTGTGCACTGGCTGCAATTGCAGAGGCCATGGCAGTCGCAGCGGCAAACGGAGTAACTCTGTCAATAAAGACTCCTGAAGAAGCTTGGTTCAAAGCATCTGACGGGCTGCCTGCCGAGTTCAAAACCTCCATTCTGCAAAGCATTGAAAAAGGAACTGCGACCGAGATTGATTTTATCAATGGTTCAGTTGTCAGGTGGGGCGAAATGTGTAATGTTCCAGCTCCGGTCAACAAGACGCTGGTGGCCAGCGTCAAAGGTATTGAGTACTGGATTAAGAACTACTCGGGAAAGGCTTAAAAGGTGACTCTATGGCCTACGCGAAAAAATCATTTTTAGAGCACGTGGCGTTTCGCGTCAAAGATATCGAGTGGCACGTTCGTTTCTTTCGGGAAGCGTTGGGAATGACCATCCGGCAAATTGACGGACCAGTGGATAATCCGAATCAGGTATGGACAATCGGCGGGATACAGCTAGTTTCAGATCCCAATTTCAACGGACCAGAAGGTCGGATGGCTCACCTCGGCATTATGGTCGAGGATTTGGAAGCAGCGATACAAGAAGTTTATACATGGGGCGTAACCCAGATGCCGCAAGGGCGGAATTGGATTGCACTGCCTGATGGACTATGTGTTGAGTTACTTCAGGCGTCAGGCAACGCAGTTGCCGAAGCGCTCGCTGTCAACCCTAGAGCTTAATATAGTACCTAAGAAATATGAGGGGGAAAAGATTATGAAAAAAATTCTCATGCTTCACGGAATCAACCACAATATGTTTGGCAAAAGAGATCCTAAGCAATATGGCACAATCACACTGGCTGAGATTGACGCCAAATTACAGGCGCTGGGAGCAGAACTAGGCGCAGAAATCGAAAGTTTCCAGACTAACCATGAAGGTGAAATGTGCGAACGGGTTCACCAAGCATTTCTTGAGGGCAAAGATGCCGTTTTAATCAATGCTGGCGCCTGGACTCACTACAGCTATGGCCTGAGAGATGCACTGGCAATTCTCACGTGCCCCATTGTTGAGATTCATATGTCCAATATTCACGCACGTGAGGAGTTCCGTCACAAGTCTGTATTTGCCGAAGTGGTGAACGGGCAAATCTGCGGCTTTGGCGTCGAGAGCTACCTGATTGGTTTGCGGGCTGCTTTAGCGACGATTGAAGAAAGCAAATAAAACGATACAGAAGGTGAAACCATGCAGGAACTGTTTTTGTCCGAGCCCAACAAGCTAAGTCTGCGGGAAGTGGCAACACTGCCAGTTCCGATAGACAATGAAATAAAAGTTAAAGTTATCTATGGCGGGATTTGCGGATCCGATCTTAGAGTATACCGGGGCAGCATCGCTTATGCCTCGTATCCGATCCGGCCCGGCCATGAAGTGCTAGGAGTCGTTACAGAAGTTGGCAAAGATTCTTCCCTTGTGGTTGGAACCAACGTCGTTATCTTCCCCAATACGTTCTGTGGCAAGTGTGAACACTGTCTGCAAGGAAAGACCAACATCTGCAAGGAGAAGAAACCGCTGGGTGTTGCTGTTGACGGCGTCTTTGCCGAAGAAGTAATTATTGCATCAAAGTATGCGGTGCCTGTGCCGGCAGATATGCCTAACGAGCGCGCCATCTTAGTCGAGCCATTTGCCGTTACCGTTCATGCCCTGAAACGGGCCTATATAACTACGGGAACTACAGTGGCAATCATTGGCTCAGGCACGGAAGGTCTGCTAGCTGTCGCTTTAGCGACTAAGTTAGGCGCAAAAGTGACTGCGATCGATATTAACCCCAAGAAGCTAGAATTGGCGAAAAAGCTCGGCGATGTACAGGCTCTTACACCGGAAAACGTAGCAGGACAAACCTTTGATGTGGTTGTTGAAGCAGCCGGCGTAAAACAATCATTTGAGCAAGCATTTCAACTGGTTAAACCCGGCGGGACGATTGTTGCGCTCGGAATTTCCAGTGAACAAGTCGCTTTTTCTCCGATCCAGGTTGTCCGCAGCGAGATTAGCATCAACGGTTCCATCATCTATACGTTGAAAGATTTCGCTGACGCAATTGCACATTTAAGTGATCCTACTTTTTACGTCGAACCTATTACCTCTAAGTTTATTCCGCTCAAACAGTATCAGGAAGCCTTTGAAGACGCGTTTTCCGGCAACTATGCCAAAATCGTACTGGAGTTCCCTGAATAGAATAAATGAAATGTGAGGCGAGATTTTGATGAAGAAAGTCCTTAGTTTGGTACTGGTCGCTT